>JBDTXV010000044.1:0-10038 GCA_040006015.1 Caldimonas sp. | reverse complement strand
CGGCGCGGCGGATGTCGTCGCGGTAGTACGAGTTGCCGCCGTCGATCACGATGTCGCCGGGCTCGAGACGGGCGACCAGCTGCGCGAGCTCGGCGTCGACGACCGCGGCCGGGACCATGATCCAGATCGCGCGCGGCCGGGCCATCTTCTCGACCATCTGCTGCAGCGACGTCGCGCCGGTCGCGCCTTCCTGCTGCAGCGCGTCGACCGCTGCGGCCTGCATGTCGTAGACGACGCAGTCGTGGCCCTTCTTCAGCAATCTGCGCACCATGCTCGCGCCCATCCGACCGAGGCCGATCATTCCGAGCTGCATTCGTCTTCTCCTTGTTCGTGTGCCGGTTCGGTCTCGAAGGTCGGCGCGATCCGACTGCGACCGTTGCGGATCATCGCTTGCCGGTCTGACAGAGACCTGTCGGGTTCAACCGAGCCAGCCGCCGGAAAACCCGGCCGCCTTCAACCCGGCGACCAGATACGGGCATTGCCGCATCAGCGCCCAGATCATTCCGGTGCGGTGGTTCTCGATCATCAGCAAGGTCGGCCCTTCGTTGATGCCGAAGTGATACGACGAGACCCAGCCGATGCCGTCGTCGAACTTGCCTCGAAAGACCGGATTGAACGAGGCCTTGAAGCCGTACGGATTCGGGACATGGATGTGCAGGCCGCCCATGAAGCAGAGCGTTCTCGCGACGAGCGCCGGCGCGAAGGGCAGCGATGCCGCGACCGCCCACGGCGCGATCGTGCCGTCGTCGGGACCGTACGGCGCGCCGCGAGCGACGTAATCGAAGAACGACCGCTCGATGCCGTCGATCCTGCGCGTGATCTTGCCCGGCCCGTCGCTCGCGGTGACGCCCCAGCACCACTCGCCGACATGCGGGAAGCCGAGCGGATTGCGGACCGCATACTCATGCTGCACCTGCGTCGCGCGCCGGCTGTTCTCGAAGTAGTCGGCATCATGCTCGCGCATGAAGCGGTCGCGGATGCCGCGGAAATCGCACCAGATATGCGACATCTGATGCACGAAGAGCGGACCGGCATAAAGCAGATCGATGCCGTAGATCGTCTTCCAGTCGTAGGTCCGGCACCATGCGTCGTACGACTTCGGTTCGATCGGATGGTTCGGCGAACCGAGCGCGAGCAGATAGAGGACGAGGGCCTCGTCGTAGCCTTCCCAGCGGAACGGCAGAAAGCCGTCTTCGGGGCGCCAGCCGTGGCAGAGCAGGTCGCCGCCCGCGAGCATCCAGGCCCAGTCGACGCGCTCGTAGAGCAGGGTCGCGAGCGCGCGGATCTCGCTCTCTCGCGGATCGGAGTTGCGAAAATAGGCCGCGGCGGTCAGCGCACCGGCGATCAGCAGCGCGGTGTCGATGCTCGAAAGCTCGCTCTGCCACGCGCGGCGGCCGCTTTCCATCTCGAGGAAGTGGTAATAGAAGCCCTTGTAGCCGGTCGCGGCCGGGTCGGCGCTCTGCTCGCTCGCGGCGAGGAAGCGCAGCGTCGTCAGCGTCCGCTCGATCGCGTCGTCGCGGTCGATGAAGCGCCGCTCGATGCCGACCGGATAAGCGCTCAGCGCCATTCCGATCGCCGCGATGCTCGCCGGCCAGTCGGTCGTCGTCTTGTCGAGGACCATGCCATTCGCGCGATTGACCTCGTGCACGAAGTAATCGAACGAGCAGCGCTGCAAGCGGCGCAACGCCCGCGACTGGACCCACTTCGATGCGGGGTCGTCTTTGACCAGCGGTTCGTTCCCGGTTGCCGTCATCGGCGCATTGTCCGTGCGATGCGCCTCGCCTTCTGTGAAGTGCCTTCGGCAACTTCGGCACGCTCGCCGGGCGCCCGGCAACAAGGCCCGATGCCAGCCTCGACGGTTCGTCGATTTCGGCGCTCGTCCTATGCCTGGAGAAACCGCTCTCGGCACCGGCGCGATGTCCGCGGGCAGGCGTGCGTGCCGATCGCGCATTGGTTCAGGCCGTCATGACGACAATGCGGGGCACCGTGAACTTCGAAGCTCCCGCGATGGTCTGCTCACCGAAAGCCTCAGCACCCGAGTCGAAGCTGCGTCTCACACGTCGCATCCCCGAGCCGCGAGTCTCGCGCACGCGAAAGACAGACGACATTTCTGCCGAAAACGGGCAGACACATCTTTGGCGCCAGTTCGGGCGAGCAGTCCTTCGAGCTCGAACCGATCGGCGCCAAGCCGGTGTTCTGCGAATCGCGGTGAGCAATCCGCTGAACGGCGGCCGCTGTCGGGGCGCGATTCGCGGCGCGAGTCCCGGCGAGAATTTGTGCGCTGCCCGGATTTCGCGACACCCGCGCACCGGCCGGAACTGTCTGAAACCGCTGATGCAGGAACCGAAGACAGAGTTGCGCCTGACGGGAGCGCTGGACGCGTTGCAGGCGGGTTTGCGGCGCAGGTGATGGCATCAGCGCTCCGCATGGCCTCGAAGCAGGGCTCGCTTCCGCTTGGCGGGACAGACGCGTCGTCTCTAAGATGTCGATGATCTTGGATGCTGCCACGCTCGAAGCGAT
Organism: Caldimonas sp.; assembly: GCA_040006015.1. Classification (GTDB taxonomy): domain Bacteria; phylum Pseudomonadota; class Gammaproteobacteria; order Burkholderiales; family Burkholderiaceae_C; genus Schlegelella_A. Next base: position 7,518 of record JBDTXV010000044.1, on the reverse strand, counting down.
GCGACGTCAGCACCCCGCCTGGCGGCTGCTGCTGGCCGATTCCGCCCCGCTCGTCGCGAGCTTCCTGCATCGGGTATTCGTCGTGCCCAACGTGCGCGTGATGAGCCAGGCCGATCTGGCCGAGGCGCTCGAGGACCAGCTCTTCGCGCTGCGCGAACAGCGCGGCGGCGACGCCTTTCCGAAGAGCGCGCCGGACTATTTGAACGACTGGGCCGCGAACGAGCGCGGCTGGCTGCGCAAGTATTACCCGCCGGGCTCCGACGAGCCGCATTTCGACCTGACGCCGGCGACCGAAAAAGCCATCGCCTGGCTGGCCAGCCTGAGCGAGCGCGCATTCGTCGGCACCGAGTCGCGCTTGCTCACGCTGTTCGAGCTGCTCAGGCAAATGAACGAGGGCAGCGAAACCGACCCGCAGGCGCGCGTGCGCGAACTGCAGAAGCGCCGCGACGAGATCGATGCCGAGATCGCGCGCGTGCAGCAAGGCGATGTGCTGTTGATGAACGACACGGCGCTGAAAGAGCGCTTCCAGCAGTTCGCCGCCCTCGCGCGCGAGTTGCTCGCCGACTTCCGGGAGGTCGAGCACAACTTCCGCGGCCTCGACCGGCGCGTGCGCGAGCGCATCGCGCTGTGGGACGGCGCCAAGGGCGAGCTGCTGCAAGACATCATGGGCGAACGCGACTTGATCGCCGAGTCGGACCAGGGCCGCAGCTTTCGCGCGTTCTGGGACTTCCTGATGTCGCAAGCGCGTCAGGACGAGCTGACGCAGTTGCTGGACCGGGTGCTGCAACTGGCGCCGGTGGCCGTGCTCGAGCCCGATGCGCGCCTGCGGCGGGTGCACTACGACTGGCTGGAGGCCGGCGAGCATGCGCAACGCACGGTGGCGCTGCTGTCGCAGCAGTTGCGGCGCTTCCTCGACGATCAGGCCTATCTCGAGAACCGCCGCATCATGGACATCCTGCGCGGCATCGAGGCCGCCGCCCTGGCGCTGCGCGAGACGCCGCCGGCCGGCGACTTCATGTCGATTGCCGACACCGCGGCGAGCATCGAGCTGCCGATGGAGCGGCCGCTGCATGCGCCGCCGCTGAAACCGGCCATCGCGAACCCGAGGCTCGAGGCCGGCGACGAGGAGCTGGACGCCGGGGCCCTGTTCTCCCAGTTCGTGATCGACAAGGCGGCGCTGGCGCAACATCTGCGCCAGGCCCTGCAGCAGCGCTCGCAGGTCACGCTGCGCGAGCTGGTGGAAGCGCGTCCGTTGCAGCAAGGCCTGGCCGAGCTGTTGGCCTATCTGCAGTTGGCCGCGGAGCCGGGTGCCGCCGCGATCGACGAAGACGTGGAGGAGACCGTGACCTGGCAGGCCCAGGGTGGCCATTGGAAGCGCGTGCGGCTGCCGCGGGTGATCTTTTCGAGGTGACGATGCAAGGTTCCGACGTTGCGCAGGCTATTGCCGCTGCGGATCTTTCGACGCTGGTCGTTCCGTTGCTCAAGGGCGTGATCTACCGCGACGACGATGCGGCGCAGTGGAGCGCGTTGCTGAACCTCCAGGGCCGCGTGCGCGACCACGTCGCCGTGCTCGGTCTCGAGCTGAGCCTGGACGAGTCCGAAGGCTACGCCTTCCTGCGCTCGCGCCCGGAACCCGACGACGACGCCGCGCCGCGGCTGCCGCGCCTCGTCGCCCGCCGCCCGCTGTCGTTTCCGGTCAGCCTGCTGCTGGCGCTGCTGCGCAAGAAGCTGGCCGAGTTCGACGCGGCCGGCAGCGACACGCGGCTGATCCTGTCGCGCGACGACGTGGTCGAACTGATCCGCGTGTTCCTGCCCGAAGGCAGCAACGAAACCCGGCTGATCGACCAGGTCGATACGCATCTGAACCGCATCGCCGACCTCGGCTTCGTGCGCCGCCTGCGCGGCCAGGACAACATGATCGAGGTGCAGCGCATCCTCAAGGCCTTCGTCGACGCGCAGTGGCTGGCGCAGTTCGATGCGCGCCTGGCGGCGTATCGCGCGCAGTTAGGATCGTCCGGTGAAGAATGAGTCGCTGAGCCTGGACTTCGTCGCCGACGAGCAGCTCGCCGGCTTTCGCCTGCAGCGGCTCGAGGTATTCAACTGGGGCACCTTCGATGGCCGTGTCTGGACCCTGCGCGCCGACGGCCGCAACGCGCTGCTGACGGGCGACATCGGCTCGGGCAAGTCGACGCTGGTGGACGCGGTGACGACGCTGCTCGTGCCGGCCCACCGCGTCGCCTACAACAAGGCCGCCGGCGCCGACTCTCGCGAGCGCACGCTGCGTTCCTATGTGCTCGGGCACTACAAGTCCGAACGCAACGAGCAGGGCGGCTCGGGGCGCCCGGTCGCCTTGCGCGACCACAACAGCTACTCGGTGATCCTCGGCGTGTTCCACAACGCCGGCTACGACCAGACGGTGACGCTGGCCCAGGTGTTCTGGCTCAAGGACGCGCACGGTCCGCCGGCGCGCCTGTATGCGGTGGCCGAGCGTACGCTCGCCATCGCCGCCGACTTCGCCGAGTTCGGGTCGGACATCGCCAAGCTGCGCAAGCGTCTGCGCGCCGGCGGCGTCGACGTCCAGGACAGCTTCCCGCCCTACGGCGCACTGTTTCGTCGGCACTTCGGCATCAAGAACGAACAGGCGCTCGACCTCTTCCATCAGACGGTGTCGATGAAGTCGGTGGGCAACCTGACCGACTTCGTGCGCAGCCACATGCTCGAGCCGTTCGACGTGGCGCCGCGCATGCAAGCGTTGATCTCGCACTTCGACGACCTGCACCGCGCGCACGAAGCGGTGCTGAAGGCCAAGCGCCAGGTCGAGTTGCTCGCTCCGCTGGTCGCGGACTGTGAGCGCCATGACGAGCTGGTGGCGCAATCCGAGCAATTGCGGGCATGCCGCGAGGCGCTGAAACCTTACTTCGCCGGTCTGAAGGCCGAGTTGCTCGACAAGCGCATCGTCCATTGGGTCGAGGAGCTCACGCGCCAGGCGAGCCACATCGCGCGGCTCGAGGGGCACAGAGCGGCGCAGCAGACGGAACAACGAGAGCTGCGGCGCGCCATTGCCGACAACGGCGGCGACCGCCTCGAGCGTCTTGCGATCGAGATCGGCCAGAAGGAGCAGGAAAAGCAGCGGCGCGCCGACAAATCCCGGCGCTACGACGAGCTGCGTCGGGCGCTCGGCTTGCTGACGATGGACAACGCCGATGACTTCCTCGCACAGCGCCAGCTGTGCGGGCAACTGCGCGACGCCGCCGCCGAGCGCGAGGCCTCTGTCCAGAACGAACTGAACGAGGCCGGCGTCGCGTTTGCGCAAGGGCGGCAGGAGCACGCCGAACTGGCCGCCGAGATCGAGAGCCTGCAGGTGCGGCGCAGCAACATCGACGCGCAGCAGGTCGCGATGCGCGCTGCCTTGTGCACTGCGCTGCGGCTGCGCGAAGCCGACATGCCGTTCGCCGGCGAGCTGATCCGGGTGCGCGACGACGAGCGCGACTGGGAGGGCGCGGCCGAACGCCTGCTGCGTAATTTCGGCCTGTCGCTGCTGGTGCCCGACGAGCACTATGCCGTGGTGAGCGACTGGGTCGACCGCACCCACCTGAAGGGCCGGCTCGTTTACTTCCGGGTGCGTCCGGCGCGCAAGGATGCGCGCGGCGACATGCCGTCGCTGCACCCCGATTCGCTGGCGCGCAGGCTCGCGGTCAAGCCCGACTCGCCCTTCTATGGCTGGCTCGAACGCGAGCTCGCCCATCGCTTCGACCTCGCCTGCTGCACCAGCCAGGAACAGTTTCGCCGCGAGACCCGGGCCATCACCCGGGCCGGGCAGATCAAGGCGCCGGGCGAGCGCCATGAGAAGGACGACCGGCATCGCCTCGACGATCGCAGCCGCTACGTGCTCGGCTGGAGCAACGAGGCCAAGATCGCCGCGCTGCAAGCCAAGGCGCGGGTGCTGGAAGCGCGGCTCGGCGATGTCGGCAAGCGCATCGTTGCGCTGCAGAAGGAACAGCAAGCGGCGCGCGAGCGCCTGCAGGCCCTGAACAAGCTGGAGGAATACCGCGACTTCGCCGAGCTGGACTGGAAGCCGCTGGTCGCTGAGATCGCCGCGTTGCAGGACGAGAAGCGCGCGCTGGAGGCGGCCTCCGACGTGTTGAAGACCTTGACCGAAAGGCTCGACGCGCTGGAGGCGGCCCTTGCGACCACCGAGCGCTCGCTGAAGGAGCGCGAGCGCGAGCAGGCTCAGACCACGCTGAAAGAAGAGCAGGCGCGGACGCTGCTCGAACAGACGCGAGCCGTGCTTCGGGATCCGGGCCTGCCCACCCACGCGCAGCACTTCGCGCTCGTCGAACGCCTGCGTCCCGAGGCGCTGGGCGAGCATCAGCTGAGCGTCGAATCCTGCGACAACCGCGAACAGGACATGCGCAAGTGGCTGCAGGACCGCATCGACGCCGAAGACAAGAAGCTCGTTCGCCTGCGCGAGAAGATCGTCAGGGCCATGGCCGAGTACAAGGGGGCCTACAAGCTCGACACCCAGGAAGTGGACGCCAGTGTCGACGCGGGCTTCGAGTACCGGGCGATGCTCGATCGGCTCAACGCCGACGACCTGCCGCGCTTCGAGGCACGCTTCAAGGAGCTGCTGAACGAGAACACGATCCGCGAAGTCGCCAACTTCCAGTCGCAGCTGAACCGCGAGCGCGAGACCATCAAGGAGCGCATCGCGCGGATCAACGAATCGCTGACCCAGATCGACTACAACCCGGGCCGCTACATCGTCCTCGAAGCACAGCTCGCGACCGACGCCGACATCCGCGACTTCCAGACCGAACTGCGCGCCTGCACCGAGGGCGCGCTCAGCGGCTCCGACGACGCGCAGTATTCCGAGGCCAAGTTTCTGCAGGTCAAGCACATCATCGAGCGCTTCCGCGGGCGCGAAGGCTCGGCCGAGCACGACCGGCGCTGGGCCGCGAAGGTGACCGACGTGCGCAACTGGTTCGTCTTCGCGGCCAGCGAGCGCTGGCGCGAAGACGGCAGCGAGCACGAGCACTACTCGGACTCCGGCGGCAAGTCCGGCGGGCAGAAGGAGAAGCTCGCCTACACCATACTCGCGGCGAGCCTGGCCTACCAGTTCGGGCTCGAATGGGGCGCGGTGCGTTCGCGCTCGTTCCGTTTCGTCGTGATCGACGAGGCCTTCGGCCGCGGCTCCGACGAATCGGCCGAGTACGGACTCAGGCTGTTCCAGCAACTCAACCTGCAGCTCCTCATCGTCACGCCGCTGCAGAAGATCCACATCATCGAACCCTTCGTCGCGAGCGTCGGCTTCGTGCACAACGAGGACGGGCGCGCCTCGCGGCTGCGCAACCTGAGCATCGAGGAGTACCGCGCGGAGCGGGATGCGCGTAGCTCATGAGCCCGACGTCGAGCTGGACCACCGCGGCGGATCTGCGTTCCCAGGTGCAACGGCTCTGGGACAAGGGGCGCTTGCTGGCTTGCCTCGTCGATGACGCAGAACTGTTCCCGTTGCGGCTGGTCCTGAAGACGCCGGGCTCGGCCGAGTTGTCGGACCGCTTCGACGAGGTGCGCGCGTGGTCGGGGGCGCTGCAACAGGGGACGAAGGCGGGCTATCGCCTGGTGCTGCGCGAGGTCAGGCACCGGGTCATCGGCAACAACGCCTTGCCCGACGAAGCCTGGGTCGACACGCTGGACGACGCGCTGCATCTGATCGGCAAACGGGCGGACGCGTGCAGCTTCGGCGCGCTGGCCGCGCAGACCCGCTCACGCCACCCGTCGCTGTTGCCGTGGCTGCAAGCGCATCCGTTGCGTGCGTTGGCGCTGCTCGAAGACTGGCCCCGGATGCTGGACCTCGTCGCCTGGCTGCAAGCCCGCCCGCGTCCCGGCATCTATCTGCGCCAGGTCGATCTGCCCGGCATCCACAGCAAGTTCATCGAAGCGCGTCGTGCGGTGCTCTCGGAACTGCTCGATCTCGCGTTGCCTGCCGATGCCATCGACGGCGCCTGCGGCGGCGTCGCGAACTTCGCCCGGCGCTACGGCTTTCGCGGCAAGCCGATCCGGGTCCGCTTTCGCGTGCTCGACTCCAGCCGGACATTGTTCGGAACGGGAACGGACGAAGACATCGCCGTCAATCACGATGCGTTCGCGCGGCTCGACCCGGCGGTGTCGCACGTGTTCATCACCGAGAACGAGATCAACTTCCTGGCCTTTCCGCCGACGCCGGACAGCCTGGTGATCTTCGGCGCGGGGTACGGCTTCGACATGCTGGCGCAGGCGCGCTGGCTGCAGAGCAGGACACTTCACTACTGGGGCGACATCGATACGCACGGCTTCGCGATCCTCGACCAGTTGCGCGGGTACTTCGCTCATGTCGAATCGTTCCTGATGGACCGCGCGACGCTGATGGCACATGGCCCGCAGTGGACCGAGGAACTGCAGCCGACGCTGCGCGACCTGTCTCGCCTCGACGCCGGTGAACGCGCGCTGTTCGATGATCTGCGCTGGAGGCGGCTGGGCGACCGGCAGGTTCGGCTGGAGCAGGAACGCATCGGCTTCCATCGGCTCGAGCAGGCGCTGGAGGCGCTGCGTACGGGGCAGTTCGGTGGCGACTGAGGTGCTGGCTGTGCTTGACCATCCGCTTTGGCGACCGGGTTCGGCTGGCGTCTCGTGATCGCTTCAGGAAGAAGCTGCTCATCGACCGCGACCCCGGCGAAATCGTGTTGTTTGCCCAATTGCGGGCGCTCATGCAGCGGAACCGCGGCAAGGGATGAAGGAATGCGCCGCTGCCGGGGTTTTGCCAGGAACCGGCCGCTGCGCTAACATATTGGTGTCAAAGCACCAATGTGAGGCTGGCATGAGCCGACTGACCATCACCCTGTCCGAAGCCCGCTACCGGGCGCTCAAGGAGGCGTCCGCGCAGCGCGACAAGACCATCGGGCAACTGATCGACGAGAGCCTGGACTTCTACGGTATCAAGTCGCGTGAAGACGCCCGCGACCTCGTGCGCCGCGCGCGAGCGCGCAGCAAGCTCACCGAAGCCCAGGCGGTGGCCGTGGCCCAAGAGCAGGTTCGGGCCGTGCGCCGCAAGCCGTGAGCCGCCAGGCAGTCATCGTCGACACGAACGTCGTCGTGGCCGGTCTGCTGACGGCGCACGAAGCGTCGCCCGTCGCACGCATCCTCGACGGCATGCTGGCCGCCGCGTTTCCCTTTGTCGTGTCCGAGGCCTTGCTGGCCGAGTACCGCACGGTGCTCGTTCGGCCGAACCTGCGCAAGCTTCATGGGCTGACGGTCGCCGAGGTGGACGCGATCCTGACCGGCCTTGCCCAGCATGCGATCGTGCTGGTACCTGTCAAAGCACCGCCCGCTCCCGATCCGGGCGACCAATTGTTGTGGGAGCTGCTCGCAGCCCGGGCTGACCTGTTGTTGATCACCGGCGACAAACTGCTGCTCAGGGACGCGGGCATGCAGGGACGGGTAGTTTCGCCGCAAGCGTTTGTGGCTGGCGTTTGACGTGACCCG
>JBDTXV010000043.1:0-10042 GCA_040006015.1 Caldimonas sp. | reverse complement strand
GCGACCGCCTTCGCGATCGAGATCGACTGGCCGAGCGCGACGATCGTCAGCGCGAACGCGAGACTGAGCAGCTCGGGCAACATCTTCAAATCGACGTCCGGCACCAGCAGATGCGGCCAGATCGGCGGGATGCGGCCGACGACCGCGACCTCGCCGAGTCCGACCGCGGCGCGATTCAGGAACACCGCGAGCGCAGTCGCGCCGACCAGGCCGATCAGCATCGCCGGCCAGCGCGGCAGCAGGCGCCGCACCAGCAGCACCGCCGCGAACGTGAACGCCGCGACGAGCAGCGCGGCCGGCACCGCAGCGCCGAAATTGCGCGCGAGATGGGCGAGCAGCGCCGGCGTGCCGTGCACCGGCGGCGCCGCGAGGCCGAGCAGATCGGTCAATGCGTGCAGCGCGATCAGCGCCGAGGCGCCGCTCGTGAAGCCGTGCAGCGCCGACGGCGAGATGAAGTTCGCGAGTCCGCCGAGGCGCAGCGCGCCGATCAGCCACTGCATCACGCCGACCAGCACCGTAACCGCGAGCGCGAGCTGGATGTATTGCGGCGAGCCGACCGCGGCGAGCGGCGCGAGCAGCGCGAACAGCGCCAGCGAATTCGCGTTCGTGGGTCCCGAGACGACATGCCAGCTCGAGCCGAACAGCGCCGCGATCGCGCACGGCACGATCGCGGTGTAGAGGCCGTATTCGGGCGGCAGTCCGGCCAATGTCGCGAACGCGAAACCTTGCGGCAGCACCAGCAGCGCGCCGAGCAGGCCGGCGAGCAGATCGGCGCGCAGCATCGCCGGACTGACCAGCCGGACCCAGGGGCCGAACAGTCGAGTCGCGAGGGCGGTCATGGAATCCGATTGTGCATATGCGGTCGTGCGTGAGCATCACAGGGGCTACCTTCGACCGGCATCGACCGGTCTTGCGTGATGCGCGAGCAGCGCGCCCTTCGTATACTCGATCGGCGCGCTTGAGTTGTGAGAATCGCATCGGGCGGTGGGGCGCAGGGAGTCCAGCATGACGACGATACAAATCGAGTTGCCCGATGCTACGGCCCAGGCCGCTCGCGATGCCGGGCTGTTGACGCCGCAAGCTCTGGACAGGCTGCTCACCGATGCGCTCAGACGCCAGCAGGCGTCCGATAGGCTGCTTTCAGTCGCCGATCGTGTGACCGCGGCAGGCATCGATCCGATGCCGATGGAAGAGATCAACAGCGAAGTCAAGGCCGCGCGCGCGGACCGCAATCAGCGTGCGGGCGGTCATTGACACCAATGTACTGATTGCCGGGCTGCTGTGGCACGGGCCATCGCACGCGCTGCTGGAGCGTGTGCGTGACGGCGCGTTGGGAATGGTCAGCAGCCCCGCCCTCATCGCAGAGTTGGCCGAAGTGATCGACCGCGCAAAGTTTTCGGCGATCCTCGCTCGCACCAACACGTCGCGAGACAGCGTACTCGCCGAATTGCGCCAGCTTGCCGAAGTGATCGAGCCGTCGCCGCTGCCGCAACCGATTTGCCGCGATCCCGATGACGATCAGGTCCTTGCCGTCGCACTCGCCGCAAAGGTCGATTTGATTGTCTCGGGCGACAACGATCTGCTGTCGCTCGGCAGCTTCGCCGGCATCCCGATCTTTGCACCGGCGCTGGCTTTGGAACACGTTGGTTGACGGATCACGGGACCGACAGCGATCGCCGGAACTCAGCGGCGGCTCGATGTGGCGTCGACAAAAACGCCCGCTACATCCGCGCGACACCAGCGCGCGCTCGGCCCTGCGCATCAGCAGGTCGAACAGCGGCCAGCGACGCGAACAAATCCGCGGCAGGTGCGCTACCTGGCCATCGCTTTCTTCACGTAGACGTCGGTGACAAACGCGCCGTAGTCGGGCTTGACCTCCTGCACGCGCCCCTGCTCCTTCAGGAATGCGGCCGTATTGGTCATCGCCTTGCTCACGCCGCCGCCGAGCCACGTCGGCGATGCCTGCTCCTCCAGGGTCAGGTACTTGTAGAGCGCCATCGCCGGCGGCACGTCTTTCGGATCGGCTTTGGTCCACTTGGCGACGGCCTTGATCTGCGGCGAATCGGCGGTCCACTTCGCGGCATTGGCGCGGTAGTCGTCGTTGGCCTTCGCCAGCACCTTGACGAGCGCCACCATGAAGGCTTCGTTCTGCGCCGCCCACTTCGCGTTGACGATCAGGCCGTCGAAGGTCGGATAACCGCGGGCGCCGATATCGCCGCTGGTGGCAATCACCTTGCCGTTGCCCTTCACGCGCGAGAGCACCGGATCCCAGATGAACGTGGCGTCGATGTCGCCGCGCTCCCAGGCCGCCGCGATCTCGGGCGGACGCATGTTCATCACGTTGACCTTGTTGACGTCGACCCCGTCGAGCTTCATGCCGACCATCAGCTGGTAGTGCGCGGTCGAGACGAACGGCGTCGCGACCTTCTTGCCGACGAGATCCTTCATGCCGGCGATGCCGGAGCCGTTGCGAGCGACTAGCACTTCGCCGTTGGCGATGTCCTCCATGATGTAGAAGACCTTGATGTCCTGGCCCTGCGTTGCTGCGGCGGTCACCGGGCTCGAGCCGGCCTCGCCGATCTGGACGTCGCCCGAGGCCATCGCCTTGATCACGTCGCCGCCGCCGCCGAACATGCGCCAATTGATCTTGTAGCCGGTGGCCTTCTCGAACTCACCGGATTCCATCGCGGTCCGGTACGGCACCAGCGTGTCCTGGTACGCGAAGGTCACTTCCTTCGGCTGGGACCACGCACCGGTGCAGACCGCATAGGCCGCAGCCGCCGTGCAAAGCAGGTAACGCATCTTCGACTTCATCGGTCTCTCCTTGGGGTGGGTTGGGACAGCGCCGCACGACGCACGGCAGGCAACGGATCCGGTGGGTTCACGGCACAGCGGCCGCGGCTTCGCACGCGCGCCAGTGGACGACGGTGGCGCGAGCCAGCGCGCGCGTGGTATCGATGCACATCCCGGCCCGCGCCGAGGGAGCGACGGACAGGACGACCGGCAGTTCGGTGCAGGCGAGCAGCACCTTCGCGGCGCCGCGCTCGGCGAGCGCCTGCAGCACGGCGTCCAGCCACGGTCCGGCCTGCGTGCTGCGGCCCGCCTTAACCGCGGCAATCGCCGGCAGGACCCAGCGATCCTGCTCCGCGTCGGTCGGCTCGATCACCCGGAACCCTTCTCGCGCCAGCGGCGTGTCGAACAGCTTGGCGGCCTGGGTGGCGCGGGTCGAAAGCACCGCGACGGTCGCGCCGGCCGGCGCGAGACGCCGAACCTCGTCGCAGCCGGCTTGGACGATGCTGAGAAACGGTACCGGACAGCCCGTCGTCAGCTCGGCATACCAGCGGTGCGCGGTATTGCACGGCATCACCAGCGCGGAAACCCCGGCACCGAGCAGCCGGTCGCGAATCTCCAGCAGCACCGGCAGCGGCGACTCGCCGTCCTGCAGGATCGCTTCGGGCCGGCGCGGAATGCGCGGATCGCAGCTGATCAGCATCGGCACGTGGTCTTCGTCGGCGGCGGCGGCGCTTTCGTCGACCACCTTGTCGAGGAAGTCGACCGTCGCGCGAGGGCCCATGCCCCCGATGACGCCGACCGGACCGAGCTGCCGGTTCATGGCTGCAGCGCGTCCTTGAAGGCGTGCAGGTAGCCGTACAGCGCGACCGATCCGCCGGTGTGCAGGAAGACGACGTTCTGGCCCTTCCTGAAATGCCCCTTGCGGATCAGGTCGATCAGGCCGGCCATGCCCTTGCCCGAATAGACCGGGTCGAGCAGGATGCCCTCGGTACGCGCGAGCAGCGTCACTGCCTCGATCATTCCGGCGGTGGGCTTGCCGTAGCCCGGCCCGACATAGTCGCAATTGGCGACGACACTCTCGCGCGCCACCGAGCCGCGCACGCCGAGCAAGTCGGCCGTCTGGCAAGCCAGATCGAAGACGCGCGCTTCCTGTGCCGGCCGCGGTGCCCGGACACCGATGCCGAGGACCGGGATCTGCGAGCGCGCGCCTTCGAGTCCGACGACGAGCCCGGCCTGCGTGCCGGCGCTGCCGGTGGCGTGCACCAGCGCATCGATGTTCAGCCCCATGTCGTTGGCCTGATTCGTCAGCTCGAGGGCGCAGGTGACGTAGCCCAGCGCGCCGACCGGATTCGAGCCGCCGCCGGGAATCACGTAAGGCTTCCTGCCCTCCGCGCGCAGCCGGTCGGCCAGCGTCGCCATCGCGGCATCCATCGGCGTGTCGGCCGGCACCGACGTCACGTGCGCCCCGTACAGATGATCGAGAAACACGTTGCCGGAATGCGTGTAGTCCTCGAACGTGTAGCCGGTGCGGTCTTCGAGGATGACGTGGCTCGCCATGCCGAGCTTGGCCGCAATCGCGACGGTCTGGCGCGCATGGTTCGACTGGGTGGCGCCTTGCGTGATCACCGTGTCGGCGCCTTGCTGCAGCGCCTCGGCCATCAGGTACTCGAGCTTGCGGGTCTTGTTGCCGCCGGTGGCGAGCCCGGTGCAGTCGTCCCGCTTGATCCACAGAGAAGGGCCATCGAGCAGCTGCGTGAGCCTCGACATCGGCTCGAGCGGCGTGGGCCCGTGGGTGATGCGGAGGCGGGGGAATCGGGCGAGTTTCATGGGGTGCTCCGAGTGGAGAGTTCGAAAGTATCGAGCGTGGCACTCATGGCCTCGCGGATGACCTGGGCGATCGCCAGGCAGTCGGCCTCGGACAAGGCCAGCGGCAGGCGCATGTCGCACAGGCCGGCGAGCACGTGCTCCGCATTCGGCAGCGACTGCGGTTCGCCGAAGAATCGCCAGTGCTGCCAGACGCTGGTGAAGCCGACCGGCTCGTCGGCGCCGAACCACTTGACATGGACGCCGCGGGCCGCGCATTCGGCGATGAAGGCCTGCCGCTGCGCGCGCGTCATGTCGACCAGCGAGAACTGGATCGAGCTCGCGACGTACTCTTCGTTCGGCGGACGCTCGCACAGCCTGAGCCGAGGCGTTCCGGCCAGGGCTTCGGAGAGCCAGGCGTAGCGCTGGTTCCAGCGTCTGCAGCGGTCATCGAGCGCCGCGCCGAGCTGCGGGCGCGCGATCGCGGCGGCCAGGTTGCTCATGCGCAGGCTGAAGTTGGGCGTCACGTACTTCCAGCGCTCGAACACCGCGTCGGACGGACGGGAGAGGTGCGAGGCATACAGCATGTAGCTCCCGGACAGCAGGATCGCCTGCGCCGCGACGTCTTCGTCGTCCGTCACGAGCAGGCCGCCTTCGCCGCTGTTCGCATGCTTGTAGCTCTGCAGGCTGAAGCAGCCGGCGCGGCCCCAGGTGCCGGTGCGGCGCCCGGCCCAGCTCGCGCCCATCGTGTGCGCGCAATCCTCGATGAGCTGCACGCCGAGCCGGCGGCAGATCGCCGACAGCCGTTCCATGTCGCAGATGTGGCCGCGCATGTGCGACAGCAGCAGCGTCCTGGCGCCCGATTCGATCGCCTTGGCTTCGAGGTCGTCCAGGTCGATCGTGTAGTCGTCGGTGACATCGACCAGCACCGGCCGCGCGCCGGCGTGCGCGATGGCGCCCGGCACCGGGGCGAGCGTGAAGCAGTTCGACAGCACCGCATCGCCGGGCCGGACCCCGGCGGCGCGCAGCGCCACGAACATCGCCGAGCCGCACGAATTCAGCGCGACGCCATAGCGCGTGCCGAGTGCGCGCGCGAACTCGGCCTCCAGCGACGAGACTTCGCTCGGCGCGCCGCCGGTCTCGCCGTAGCGATGCATCCGGCCGCTGTGCAGCAGCGCCAGCGCGGCCGCGACGCCCGCTGCCGGGATCGCTTCCTGCTGCGTCAGGTCGAGGGCCAGGCGGGTGGGCATGACGATCGCCTCAATGCGCATGCCCGCCCAGCGTGCCGAGGTCGAAGCGCTCGTCCGGGTAGTACTTCGCCAGACGGCTGTCGGCGGTGCGCGCATGACCTTCCATGCCTTCGAGCCGGGAGATGCGCGCCGTCACCTGCCCGACGGTCCGCGAGGCGTCGCGGTTCAGGCGCTGCCAGGTCACGGTCTTGATGAACTTGCCGACGCTCAGTCCGCCCGAGTAGCGCGCGGCGCCCTTGGTCGGCAGGATGTGATTGGGGCCGCTGCATTTGTCGCCGTACGCGACCGTCGTTTCCTCACCGAGGAACAGCGAGCCGTAGTTCACGAGCCGGGCGAGCCACCAGTCGAGGTCCTCGGCCATCACCTGCAGGTGCTCGGCGGCATAGCGGTCGCTGACCTCGACAGCCTCTTCGCGGCTGTCGACGCAGACCACTTCGGCATAGTCGTTCCAGGCCGAGGTCGCGGCCTGGCGTGCCACCTCGGGCAAGGCCGCGATGAATGAGGGCGCGAGTGCGATGACCTCGCGTCCGAGCTCGCGCGAGGTGGTGATCAGCCAGACCGGCGAGTCGGGGCCGTGCTCGGCTTGCCCGATCAGGTCGGCCGTGACGATCCGCGGGTCTGCCGACGCATCGGCCACGATCGCCGATTCGGTCGGGCCGGCGACGACGTCGATGCCGACGCGCCCGAACAGCATCCGCTTGGCCTCGGCGACGAAGCGGTTGCCGGGGCCGACGATGATGTCGGCCGGCTTGCCGGTGAAGAGCCCGAACGCGAGCGCAGCGACGGCCTGGACGCCGCCGAGCGCCAGCACCGTATGCGCCCCGCACAGCTTCATTGCATAAAGAATGGCGGGGTTGATGCCTGCGCTCTTGTGAGCCGGTGACGCCGCGATGATGTTCCTGACCCCCGCCACCGAAGCCGTGCCGACGCTCATCACGGCGCTGGCGGCATGGGCGTAGCGGCCGCCGGGCACGTAACAGCCGGCGGTTTGGCACGGGATCAGCCGCTGCCCCGCGGTCAGGCCCGGGATCAGCTCGGCCTGGAACTCGTGCATCGAGTCGCGCTGCCGGCGCGCGAAGTCCTGCACGCGGTCGCGCGCGAATCGGATGTCGGCCTTTACGCCTTCGCTCAGTGCGGCTTCGGCCTTGGCGAACGCCGCTTCGCCGACCACGATGTCGCCGTGCCAGCCGTCGAACTCGCGCGCGAGACGCTGCGCCGCCGGCTCCCCGCCGGCTTCGATCTCGTCGAGCAGCCGCCGGACCGTGCCGGCGGTCTCGGTGTCGATGGACTGCACGGGCGGATTCGATTTCTTGAGGTATTCGATGGCCATCATGTGTTGTGGAGGCAGCCGGGACGCGGACCTGTCGATTCAATGTAGGCGTCCTGGCGCGCAGCGCTTGATGCCAGATACCAAGAATGAATAAGTCCAGAATGCATGCTCGATAACCCTCGACCCGGATCGCCATGACTCGAATCACGCGCACCGGCGACCTGATGTGGCCGCGCCTCTTCCGTCGCTTCGAAGACCGATCCGGCACGCTGCAGGGCCAGCTTCGCGACATGCTCGTGCATGCCGTGATGGAGGGCTTCCTGCTGCCGGGGGCGGCCTTGCCGTCGAGCCGGCTGCTGGCACAGACCCTCGGGCTGTCGCGCACGACCGTGACACTGGCGTTGCAGGCCCTGTCGGAGAAGGGCGTGATCGTCGGACGCGCTCGAAGCGGCCACTTCGTCAGCGATCAGTTGCAGGCCACGTACCTCGGTGCCCGTCAGCGCGCGGAGCAGCAGCGCACCGACGCGGCCTGGCGCAGCCGGCTCAAGCTGGTTCCATCGGGCCAGCGCAACATCCAGAAGCCGAGCGACTGGCAACAGCAGCCCTACCCCTTCATCTACGGCCAGTTCGACGCCGCACTGTTCCCGTTCCGCGACTGGCGCAGCTGCGTGCTCGAGTCGCTGGAAGCGCGCGCGGTGCGGCGCTGGGCGCCGGACCACATCGACCGCGACGACGATGCGCTCGTCGAGCAGATCCACGGGCGCCTGCTGCCGGCGCGCGGCATCTGGGCCGAGCGCGACGAGATCCTCGTCACCAGCGGCGCGCAGCAGGCGACCTTCCTGCTGGCCGAGCTGCTGATCGGCCCGGCCACCGAGGTCGGAATCGAGACGCCCAGCTATCCCGATGCGCGCAACAACTTCGCGCTTCGGACGAAGCGTCTGCGCCCGCTGCGGGTCGACGCGGAGGGCCTGGTGCTGAGCCCGTCGCTGTCGCGCTGCGACTACGTCTACGTGACGCCGAGCCACCAGTGCCCGACCACGGTCACGATGTCGCTGGAGCGCCGGCAGGCGCTGCTCGCCCGCGCCGAGCGCGACGACTTCATCGTGATCGAGGACGATCACGAGAGCGAGCTGAACTTCTCGGGCCACCCGACGCCGGCGCTGAAGAGCCTCGACACCGCGCAGCGCGTGCTCTACGTCGGGAGCCTGTCGAAGACGCTCGCGCACGGTCTGCGCCTGGGCTTCGTGGTGGCGCCTGCCGAGCTGATTCGCGAGCTGCGAGCGTTGCGCCGGCTGATGATGCGGCACGTCTCGACCAACAACCAGCAGGCCGCCGCCCGCTTCATCGCCCACGGCTTCCACGAGGCGTATGTGCGTCGCCTGAACGTCAACTACCGCGATCGCGCGCGTGCCCTTCGCGAGGCGCTCGCCGAGCATGCGCCGCGGCTTGCGCCGGCGGCTGCGCACGGCGGGTCGGCACTGTGGGTCAGCGGACCGGCCGGGCTGGACACCCGCGAACTGGCCGAGCGGCTCTCCCAGATCGGGGTGATCGTCGAGCCGGGCGACGTGTTCTATCCGGCGAGCAGGCAGCCGTGCAACCACATGCGGATCGGCTATTCGTCGATCGCCGTCGATCGCATCGATGCCGGCGTCCGGTTGATCGCGAAGGAGCTGGGGCGCGTCCCACTGCAGCGCGGATCGACGTGAACGGGAAACTGTCGCTGCGACGGAGCGGGCAGCAACTTCTACATCCGCCCCTTCCAAGGCACCAGCACACGCTCGGCCCAGCGCATCAGCAGGTCGAACAGGTACGCGACGACGCCGATCACGATGATCCCCATGATCACGATGTCGGTGCGCAGGAAGTTCGACGCGTTCAGCACCATCTGGCCGAGGCCCAGGTTCGCGGCGACCATCTCGGCGGCGACGAGCGTGGTCCAGCCGAAGCCGATCGCGATGCGCATGCCGACCAGGATGTCGGGCAGCGCCGACGGCAGGATCACGTGGCGGATCACCTGCATGTAGCTGGCACCCATCGAATACGCGGCGTTGATCTGTTCCTGCGACGCGCTGCGCATCCCCGAGCGCGCGGCGAGCGCGAGCGGCGCGAAGCACGACAGGAAGATCAGCAGCACCTTCGGCAGCTCGTCGATGCCGAACCAGATGATGATCAGCGGCAGATAGGCGAGCGGCGGCAGCGGCCGGTAGAACTCGAGCGGCGGATCGAAGATGCCGCGCGCGACGCGCGACATCCCCATCGCGATGCCGACCGGAATCGCGGTCACGCAGGCCAGGAAGAACGCCGAGAAGACGCGGAACATGCTCGCCGCGAAGTGCTGCGCGAGCGGCTTGTCGTTGGCCTGGCCGGTCAGGTATTCGTAGAACTGCCGGAACACCGCCTGCGGCGACGGCAGGAAGAGCGGCTTGACCCAGCCGAGGTTCGTGATAAGGAACCACAGCAGCAGCAGCACGATCACCGTGACGACGCTGATTCCCGCGCTGTTGCCGGCGCCGGGCACCTTGAACGCGCTCGTCTTCAGCGTCGCGCCGACGACGGTCGGCGGCGCCGGAACCGAGCCGCCGGCAGGTGCGATCGTCGTCGGCACCGGAACGATTGCATCAGGCATGGGCCGCCTCCCGTTGATGGATGATCGCGAGCACTTCCTCGCGCATGCGGATGAATTCGGGCTCGGACTTGACCTTGCGCGCGTCGCCGTGGGCGAGGAACTGGCGCGAGAACGGCACGTCGTCGTAGACGTGCGAAATCCGGCCCGGGCTCGGGCTCATCACGATCAGCCGGGTCGCGATGAAGAGCGCCTCCTCGACCGAGTGGGTGATGAAGAAGACCATCTTGTTCGTCGCCGACCAGGCCCGCAGCAGGATCTCCTGCACGGTCTCGCGCGTGAACGCGTCGAGCGCGCCCATCG
>JBDTXV010000042.1:0-10190 GCA_040006015.1 Caldimonas sp. | reverse complement strand
GGCTCACTTCCTTGACGCCCTGGTAGACGTTGAAGAAGACGATGAAGAAGACCAGGGTGACGCCGAGCGCGACCTTGCTCGCGATGCCGAGCCCGAACCAGACCGCGAAGATCGGCGCGAGGATGACGCGCGGCATGCTGTTCAGCGCCTTGATGTACGGATCGGCGATGCGCCCGGCGAGCGGGGACAGCGCGAGCCACAACCCGCATGCGAGGCCGAGCACGGTGCCGATCGCGAACGCGAGCACGGTCTCGAGCAAGGTGACCCAGAGATGCTGGTAGATATCGCCGTTCGTGAAGAACCAGTCCCCGATCCGGCCGATGACCTTCAGCGGTTCGCCGAAGAAAAACGCGGCCTGGCGGTCGTTCTCGAACACGAACGGCGGAATCAGCCCCGGCGTCGTCAGCAGATGCCAGAGCACGAAGATCGCGACCAGCAGTCCGAGCTGCCAGACGCGCAGGTTCGCTTCGCGGGGTTTCAGGAGCTTCCACATTGGCGTGCGTTCATGCAGCGAGCTGCTGCCGATAGCCCTTCAGGACTTCTTCGCGCAGCACCGACCAGATCGCCTGATGCAGTTCGATGAAGCGCGGCATGCTGCGGACTTCGGCGACATCGCGGGGGCGCTTCAGGTCGACCTCGAATTCGCCGATCGGGTGCGATGCCGGACCGGCCGACAACACGACGACGCGGTCGGAAAGCGCGATCGCCTCGTCGAGGTCGTGCGTGATGAACAGCACCGCCTTCCGCTTCGCGGCCCACAGCGCGAGGACCTCGTTTTCCATCAGCTGCCGGGTCTGGATGTCGAGGGCCGAGAACGGCTCGTCCATCAGGATGATGTCCGGATCGAGCACCAGCGTCTGCGCGAGGCTGACCCGCTTGCGCATGCCGCCTGAGAGCTGATGCGGAAACCGGTCGCCGAACCCGCCGAGTCCGACGCGCTTCAGCCACTCGTCGGCCTGTGTGTTCGCGTCGGCCGCGCCGCGAAACTCGAGCCCTGCGGAAACGTTCCGCCGTGCCGAGCGCCACGGCATCAGGCTTTCGGCCTGGAACATGTAGCCGGCGCGCCGATTGATTCCGACGAGCGGTTCGCCGAAGACTCGGACGCCGCCGGTGCTCGGCGCGAGCAGCCCGGCGGCGACATTCAGCAGCGTGCTCTTGCCGCAGCCGGTCGGTCCCACCACCGATACGAACTCGCCGGCGCCGACCGTCAGCGTGACGTCGCGGACCGCGGTATAGCGCTGCGACGGATCGTCCTTCGCGACGAAAGTGCAGGCGACGCCGCTCAACTCGAGCGCGGCAGCGTTCATGCGGGGCGGCCGCTCGGCCCCGAGAAGCGGCGCCGACGAGCGCACCGCTCGCGACCGCGACCGCGGTCGCGGACCACGGGCCGGAACGTCACCGCTTCATCCCTTCGCGTACTTCGCGTTCGCCTTCTTGACGAACTCGTTCGTATAGACCGCTTTCAGGTCGAGCTTCGCGGCCGCGACTTCGGGGTCGATGCTCGCGAGCGCGCGGCGCGCCGTCTCGGCGCCGCCCTCGGGAATCATCCCGTCGACCGACAAAGCGCCCTTCGCGGCGATGAACGCATCGATGTAGACCGCGCGATCGCCGAGCAGATAGCTTTCCGGCACGGCCTTGACGATGTCTGACGGGCCGGCGGCCTGGATCCACTTGTCGGCGCGCACCAGCGCATTCGCGAGCGCCTGCACCGTGTTCGGGTTGCGGTCGATGAAGGTCTGCGGCGCGTACAGGCAGCCAGCAGGCATCGGGCCGCCGAACAGGCGATCGGCCTCGGCGATGACGCGCGTGTCGGTGACGATTTTCAGGTCGCCCGAACGCTGCAGCAGCGTAATCACCGGGTCGAGGTTGCACAGCGCATCGATCTGGCCAGAGCGCATCGCGGCGACCGCGCCGCTGCCGGCGCCGACGCCGATGATCGAGACCTCGTTCGGCTTGATGCCGGCCTTGCCGAGTACGAAATTGGCGACGATGTTGGTGCTCGACCCTGGCGCGGTCACGCCGATCTTCTTGCCCTTCAGATCGGCGACCGACCTGAACGCCGGCATCGTCTTCGGATTGATGCCGAGCACGATCTGCGGCGCGCGACCCTGCAGCGCGAACGCGCGCAGGCGCTGGCCCTTGACCTGCATGTTCAGCGTGTGCTCGAACGCGCCCGAGACGACGTCGGCGCTGCCGCCGACGACGGCCTGCAATGCGCGCGAGCCGCCGGCGAAGTCCGAGATGTTGACGTCGAGGCCCTCGGCCTTGAAGTAGCCGAGGCTCTCGGCGATCGTCAGCGGCAGGTAGTACAGCAGGTTCTTGCCGCCGACCGCGATCGCGACCTTCGGTTTCTCGAGAGCCTGGGCCCGCAGCAGCGCGGGCGCGCCGAGCGCGGCCGAGCCGGCGATCGCGGCGCCGATGAACGAACGGCGTTGCATGGAATGTCTCCTTCGCGTTTTCTGTCTCGTCGAACGTGCGCGGACTTTAGCAGCGCGTCGCTCGATGCAAAGGCGCGCGGCGCGTGCGGAAGCGAACCGTAGAATCTTCGCGGATGAAGACTCGTTGTCGGCGCGCGGCCGCCGCCGCGCTGCTCGCGCTCGCATCCACCGCGACGCCGGGCCAGCCGGCTCCGGCGGCGCCGGCCTCCGCCGCGATCGGCGATGCCGCGTCGGCGCCGGTTTCGCTGTCGGCGCGCAAGGTCTACGAGCAGGCTCGCTCGCAGCTGGTCCAGATCCGCACGGTGCTGAAAGGGCGCGGCAGCCAGACCTCGGTCGGCTCGGGCTTCTTCGTCTCGCGCGAAGGCCACATCGTCACGAACTTCCACGTCGTCAGCCAGGCCGCGCTGAAACCCGAGCATCACGACCTGGTCTACGTGACCGCCGACGGCCGCGAAGCGCCATTGCAGATCCTGCAGCTCGACGTGCTGCACGATCTGGCCCTGCTGAAGGCCGCCGACGGAACGGGACGCAACTTCGATGCGCTCGGCTTTCGCCCCGAGGCTCGGCCGCTGTCGCAGGGCGAGCGCATCTATTCACTCGGCAACCCGCTCGACGTCGGCTTCGCTGTCGCCGAAGGCACCTACAACGGCGTCGTGCGGCGCAGCTTCTATCCGCAGATCTTCTTCGGCGGCGCGCTCAGCGCCGGCATGAGCGGCGGCCCGGCGCTCGATCAGCAGGGCGAGGTCGTCGGCATCAACGTCGCACGCCGGGTCGACGGCGAACAGGTCAGCTTCCTGGTGCCGGCATCGTTCGCGAGCGCGCTGCTCGCGCGCGGCCGCGATGCGCGAGCGATCACCGCGCCGGCTTACAACCTCCTCACCGCACAGCTGACCGCGCATCAGGCGGCGTTGACCGACCGCTTCATCGAGCAGGGCTGGAAGAGCGGCACGCATCCGCGCTACCGGTTGCCGGTGCCGCCCGACGTGTTCATGCGCTGCTGGGGCTCGAGCGAGCCGTCGCGGACCGGCGGCCTCGACGTCGAGCGCTCCGATTGCGCGATGGACACGCGCATCTTCGCCGGCGACTTCACGATCGGCACGATCGCGCTGCGCCACGAAAGCTACGACGGCTCGCGCCTCGGCCCGCTGCGCTTCGCGGCGCGCTATTCGCAGAGCTTCCGCAACGAATCGTTCGTGCGCCTGTCGGCCGAGCACCAGACCAAGCCGCAGTGCCACGAAGACTACGTCGATCGGGGCGGCCTCGCGCTGCGCGCGGTGGTCTGCATGCGCGCGTACAAGAAGCTGCCGCAGCTCTACGACGTATCGGTGCTGATGGCGACGCTGGACCAGTCGCAAAGCGGCGTGCAGGGCCGCCTCGATGCGCAGGGCTTCACGTTCGACAATGCGCAGCGGCTCGCCCGCCACTATCTGGAGGCCTACGGATGGGCGCACTAGCGCTGCTCGAGGTCATCGATCGCGACGGCCACGTGCGCCAGGCATGGCCGATCCAGCACTGGCCGGCGCGCGTCGGCCGCGCGCTCGACAACGACATCGTGCTGACCGATCCGCACGTCGCGGCGCATCACTTCACTCTCGACCGGACCGCGGACGGCCTGGTCGTCGAGACCGGCGACACCGTCAACGGCGTCGTGCACGGAGCGAACCGGATCGCCGCTCGCACGAGCACCGTGCTGGAACGGGGCGGGACGGCGGTCGACCTCGGCGCCGGGCGGACCCGCCTGCGCCTGCGTCTGGCCGATGCCGAGCTCGCAGCCGAGCTGCCGCTCGCCGGAATCGCGTTGCACCCGCTGCGCGTCGCTCCGACCTTGACGCTCGCGGCGTTGCTCCTCGCCGGTCTGACCTTCAACACCTATCTCGACAGCGACCCGGACACGTTCGTCCGCGCGCTCGGCAACACGCTGCTCACCGCGGCGAGCGCGGCGGCAGTCTGGTGCGGCGCCTGGGCGCTGCTCTCGAAGACGATCACGCGCCAGGGCCACTTCGGCTGGCACCTGCGCGTATTCGTGATCACCGGCCTCGCGTTGCTCGCGCTCGCCGCGGTGCCGGGCCTGTTCGCGTTCGCGCTGTCGTGGCCATGGCTCAGCGATTACAGCTTCATCGCGATCTACGCGGTCGGTGCGGCCGCGCTCTACTTCCACCTGCTCGCGGTCGAGCCGGCGCGGCCCCGCCTGCTTCGGGCCGTCGTCGCAACCGGCGCGCTGGTCGGCGTCGCGTTGACGCTCTGGTTCAATCTGCAGCGCAACAGCCGGATCGACGATGAGCTCTACATGACCCATCTGTTCCCACCGGCGCTGCTGCTCGCGCGTCCGCTCGCGACCGATCGATTCATCGGCGAGCTCGCACCGCTGCATGCGCTGCTCGACCGGAAGGCGAAGGAAGCGCCGAGCGCCGACGATCTCGGCGGCCGGCGCAACAACGGGAGCGACGATGACGAATGATGCGAACCCCGCTGCACGCACCGTGCTCGTCACCGGCGGCGGACGCGGCATCGGCGCGGCGACCTCGTGGCTCTGCGCTCAGCGCGGCTGGCACGTCGCCGTCAATTACGCTAACGATCGCGCGGCCGCCGAGCGCATCGTCGATCGCATCGTCGCGGCCGGCGTCCGGGCGCGAGCGCTGCAGGCCGACGTCGCCGACGAGGCCCAGGTGCTGCGCCTGTTCGAGACGATCGACCGCGAGATGGCGCCGCTCGGCGCGCTCGTCAACAACGCCGGCGTCGTCGATCGTCCGGCGCGGGTCGACGAGATGAGCCGACAGCGGCTCGAACGGATGTTCGCGATCAACGTCGTCGGCTCGATGCTGTGCGCGCGCGAAGCGGTCACGCGCCTGTCGACGCGCCACGGCGGCCGCGGCGGCACGATTGTCAACCTGTCGTCGGCGGCGGCGCGCCTCGGTGCGCCGGGGCAGTACGTCGACTACGCCGCGGCCAAGGGCGCAATCGACGTCTTCACGCTCGGTCTCGCGAAGGAGGTCGCGACCGAAGGCATCCGCGTCAACGCGGTCCGCCCGGGGATCATCGAGACCGAGATCCACGCCTCGGGCGGTCAGCCCGACCGCGCCCGGCAGATCGCGCCGCTGGTGCCGATGCAGCGCGCCGGCAGCGCCGAGGAGGTCGCCGAAGCGATCGTCTGGCTGCTCTCCGACGCGTCGAGCTACACGACCGGCGCAGTGATCGACGTGACCGGCGGGCGTTGACGGCGCATCCGGCGCGGCGATGAACGACACGCCCGAGCAGATCGAAGCGACCATCGCGGCGCTCGAGGCGCAGCGGCATCTGCTCGGCGACGCGGTGGCCGATTCGGCGCTCGCGCCGCTGCGCCGCGAGCTGGCGGCGCGCCGGGCCGACGACGCGGCGCACGGACCCCAGCTGAAGCAGGTCTCGGTGCTTTTCGTCGACGTCGTCGGCTCGACCGCGCTCGGCGAGCGGCTCGAGCCCGAAGACATCCATGCCGTGATGGACGGCGCGCTCGAACGCTTCACTGCCGCCGTTCGGGCGCACCACGGGCGCGTGCTGCAGTACACCGGCGACGGCATGCTGGCGGCGTTCGGCGCCGACGGCGTCCACGAGGACGATGTCGAGAGCGCGATCCGCGCCGGGCTCGATGTCATCGAAGCGGCGCGGCGTCATGCGCCGCAAGTGCGGCTCACGCACGGCGTGCCGGACTTCAACGTGCGCGCCGGCATCAATACCGGAACCGTGCTGCTCGGCGCCGGCGTCGATGCGGAGGGCAGCATCCGCGGCGCGGTCGTCAACATCGCGGCGCGGATGGAACAGTCGGCTCCCGCCGGCGGCCTGCGCATCAGCCACGACACCTACCGGCACGTGCGCGGATTGTTCGAGGTCGTCGAGCAGCCGCCGATCCGGGTCAAAGGGGTCGAGGCCCCCGTGCGCAGCTATCTGGTCGAGCGCGTCAGGCCGCATGCGTTTCGGGTCGCGACGCGCGGAATCGACGGCCTCGAGACGCGGATGGTCGGGCGCGAACGCGAGGTCGGCGAACTGCAGGCCGCGTTCGACGCGGTGGTATCGAGTCGCAGCCTGCGCGCGATCACCGTCGTCGGCGCAGCGGGTCTCGGCAAGAGCCGGCTGATCGGAGAATTCCAGACGTCGTTGTCCCGGACCCCGTCGGGGTGTTGGCTGCTGCTCGGGCGCACCCATCCGCGCAGCGAGCTGCAGCCGTACGGTCTGGTGCGCGACCTCGTGACCCGGCAGCTGCAGATCGCCGACGGCGACAGCCCGGAGGCGGCGCGTGCCAAGCTGGTCGAAGGCCTCGCGCCGTTGTTCCGCGACGAAGGCGAAGCGCCGGCCCACTGGCTCGGCCACCTGATCGGCCTCGACTTCTCGGGCAGCGCCCATGTCGCCGGCCTGCTCAACGACGCGATGCAGCTGCGCGACCGGGCCTTCGACGCCACTGCGCTTTTCCTGCGCCGGCTCGCGGCGAGCAACGGCAATCCGGTCGTCGTACTGCTCGACGACCTGCACTGGGCCGACGACGGCTCGCTCGATCTGGTCGGACATCTGCTGCGCAGCAATCGCGACATGGCGCTGATGCTGCTGCTGGCCACGCGTCACGATCTGCTCGAACGGCGCGCCGGCTGGGGCGAAAACGACCCCTTGCATCGGCGCGTCGAGATCGCGCCGCTCGGTGAAAGCCATAGCGAGCAATTGGCGGCAGCGCTGTTGCAACGAATCTCCGAGGTTCCGGCCGCGTTGCAAGCCCTGATTACCGGCGGCGCCGAAGGCAATCCGTTCTACATGGAAGAGCTCGTGAAGATGCTGATCGACGACGGTGTGATCGAGGCCGATGCGAACGGCTGGCGCGTGCTGCCGGACAAGCTCTCGAAGGCCCGGGTTCCGCCGACGCTGACCGGCGTGCTGCAGGCGCGGACGGACGCTCTGGCAGCGCCGGCGAAAGCGGCGTTGCAACACGCGGCCGTCGTCGGCCAGGTGTTCTCGGACCGGTGCCTCGCCGCGATCGACCCGGCCGCCTTGCACGCGCTGCCGACGCTGCTGCGCAAGCAGCTGGTCGTGCATCGCGACACCCCTGCGGTCGACGGCACGCGCGAATACGCGTTCCAGCACAACCTGCTGCACCAGGTCGTCTACGACGGGGTGCTGAAGGGGCCGCGCCGAACCGGGCATTTGAAGGTCGGTTCGTTCTGGAGCGAGATCGCAGCGGTCGCTGCGCCGCGCGATGTCAGCCCGGCGACATGCCGCGCGCTCGCCGAGGCGCACTACCACCGCTGCCAGGCCGATCCGCAGGACTACGCGATCTGGTTCGATGCACAGTTTTTCAACTATCTGAACGCCTATGCCGCGCCGACGCTGCGGCCTCTTGCGGAAGGGCTGATCGAAGTCTGCGAAACGCAGTTCGGAGCGCATCACCGCGAGACCGCGAAGGCGTCGACCAACCTGGCGCGGGTGATCCTCGTCCAAGGCGATGTCGATAAGGCCGAGCCGCTGCTGCGCCGCGCGCTCGCGATCCAGGAGCAGGACGCCGGGCCCGAGCACCCGGATACCGCGAGAACCGTCGCGGTGCTCGGCGGTTATTTCTCGAACCGTGGCGATCATCGCGCGGCCGAGCCTTTCATGCGCCGTGCGCTCTCGATCCGAGAGCGCACGCTGGGCGCCGAACATCCGCTGACCGTGGGTACGCTCGACCACCTCGCCGGCATCGTCGGCGAGCTCGGACGCAACGAGGAGGCAGAAACGCTGAGCCGTCGCGTCCTCGAGATTCGCGAACGCTTGCTCGGCGCCGACCATCCGGACACCTGCCTGGCGCTGACGGCGCTCGGCGATATCTTGTCGAAGAAGAAGGATCACGCCGCAGCAGAACCGCTGATTCGCCGCGCGCTCGCCGCGCAGCAAAAAAATCTGCCCGTGGAGCATCCGGACCTCGGTCTGTCGATGTGGAATCTCGCCGAGGCGCTGCAGGGACTGGGCCGGCACGCCGAAGCCGAAACGTGGGCACGGCGCAGTCTGGAAGCCTGGGAGAAGTCGCTCGGCCCGCAGCATGAGTGGACCGCCTGGAGTCTGAGCAGTCTCGCGAAGCTGAGGCTCGCGCAGAACGATGCCGACGAGGCGTCGCGGTTGGCCGAACGCGCGCTGGCGATTCATCAGCGCACGCTCGGGCCGCAACATCCGACGGTCGCGGAAGGCCTCGAGGTCCTCGCTTGCGCGCTGCACGCGAGGGGCGAGCCGGCGACGGCGCTGCCGTTGCTGGTGCGCGCACTCGAGATCCGTCAACTCGCGAATGCCGACGACGCTGCGGCTGTCGCGACATTGGACCTGGTCACGCAAATCCGCACGCTGCTCGCGGCGGGACCAGTCCGTTCGGGCGTCTGACCGACGCGAGACTCCGACCGGGCGGACTTTCCAGCCCGCGTACATACGAGGAGGGAGATGCGGCAGCGACCCCCCGATTCAAGGGGGGTAAACGAGCAATCACTTTCCCGACGTGCCCTTCCGGATCGAGAACCGATCGGGCACAGTACGTCGGCCTCGCACCGTTCCGAACTGACATTGGAGAACCCGATGAAGCGTCCCGAAGCAGGTTGTCCCGGTTTTGTTGTCTCGCCGTTCACGCTCGCTGCGCTGCTGGCGCTGGCGACGGCGACAGCGCCCGCACGAGCGCAATTCTTCTCGTCGAGCGGCGCGAACAGCACGGCGCCGGTCAATCTGTTTCCGATCAATCCGGCTTCGCCGACGCTCGATTTCGGAGTCAACACGCTCTTCATCGGCAACTCGGCGCCCGGCAGCTTTTCCGCCTCGGCCGGCGCGTTGCTCAGCGCCGGCGCGCTCAGCATCGCCAATGGCGGCACCGGGACCGGCTCGGTGATCGTCGACGGCAGCGGCACCCGCGTCGACTTGGGCGGCACCGCCAATCGCCTCGAAATCGGCAATTGGGGCGTCGGCTCGCTGGTGGTCTCGGCAGGCGCAGTCGTCGACGCGACGGTCAACGCCGCCAGTTGCCGCCTTGCCGGCGCGGCTTGCTACAGCTTCATCGGCAACGGCGCCGGCTCGACGGGTACGTTGACGATCACCGGCGCCGGCTCCGAGCTGCGCGCGTTGCGTACATTCGGGATCGGCCAGGCCGCGGTCTTTCGGCCGCCGCTGGACGGTTTCACGTTCGGCACGCCGGGCGGGTCGACCAGCGGCAACGTCAACGTGCTCGCTGGCGGCACGCTGCGCACCGAGAACGCTCGGATCGGTGTCGGGCCCGAGAACCTGAGCGCCCTCGGCACCGAGCAAGCCGTCGGCAACGTCGTCGTCAGCGGCGCGGGCTCGCGCTGGATCGTCGGTCGCAACAGCATCGACGGCACCGCGGCCAGTGTCGCGGTCGGCGTTCATGCGAACGGTCAAGGCAACATCACGGTCAGCGACGGCGGCAAGCTGGTGATCGACGGCAGCGGCGGCGCCGGGCCGAACGACTTCATGAACCTCGCGATCGACGGCGGCAAGGGGTCGCTGACGGTCACCGGCGTCGGCTCATCGGTCGACATCGTCGGTGTCAACACCGCGTTGAACGTCGGCCGCAGCGGGGCCAATGCGCAAGGCTCGTTCAGCGTGCTGGCCGGCGCCACCGCGTCGAGCCTCTACGTCAGCGTCGGACGCGACGGCGCCAGCGGCACGATGCTGATCAGCGGCGCCGGATCGCGATTCAGCCAGACCGGAGTCGGCACGATCATCGCCGGCAACAACGGCGGCGTCGCGTTCGCGCAGATCGGTCGCGAT
>JBDTXV010000041.1:0-10198 GCA_040006015.1 Caldimonas sp. | reverse complement strand
GCATTGCTGCGCCACGCCGGCGTCGAGCCGACGGTCGTCGAATACCTGAAGACGCCGCCTTCGAAGGATGAGCTGCGCGGCCTGCTCCGCGCACTGGCGCTCCCGGTGCGCGCGCTGCTGCGGAGGAAGGGGACGCCGTACGTCGAGCTAGGACTCGACGATCCGCGGTGGTCCGACGACGAACTGCTCGACCTGATGCGGCAGCATCCGATCCTGATCGAGCGCCCGATCGTCGTGACGGCGCTCGGCGCGAAGCTGTGCCGGCCTTCCGAAGCGGTACTCGAGATCCTGCCGGTGCCGCAGCTCGCTCCGTTCACGAAGGAGGACGGCGCGGTCGCCGTCGACGACGGGACGCGGCGGCGCCGGACTTAGCCGCGGTCGAGCGGTGGGCGCTTCGGCCCGGATCAGACCGGCGCCGACAGCGCCTTCAGCCCCGCCCACGCGACGACGATCACTGCGTTGACCGGCACGCTCAGCGCGCCGGGCACGTACAGCAATGCCGAAGCGAGCGGCGCGCCGACCACGAGCTCGACGAAGATGCCGGCGCCATACGACAGCACGCCGAAGACGAGCCAGCGCCGCATGTAGGTCGGCAGCCAGCGCGCCTGCGCGCAGTTGTGGCGCCACGCGGCCGAGCGCTCGAACAGGTTGCCGCGCGTCACGTCGCGGAACAGCCAGCCGAAGAAGAAATAGCGATAGAGCAGCGTGCGAAAGGTCATCGATGGACCCCGGTCGGATCATCACACCATAACGCGACGCCGCACGGACTGCATCGGGCGATATGGAGGCCCCGCGCTCGAGTCAGATCGGCTCGGGCGCGCGCTCCAGTTGTGGCAACGGCCCGAGGTGGCCACCTTCGCCGGTGTCGACCCAGCGTCGGCCCTGCCAGAACGAACGGTGCGCGGCTTCGGTCGCGTCGACGAACGGCGGTCCTTGCACCGGCACCGGGATGTCGAGCTCGCTCGCGCCGTAGTCGGCCGAGACCAGCAGGCGCGGAATGAAGCCGCCGCCGCGCAGGCGCGTCGGCGAGCAATGGAACTCGAAGCCCTTGTACTGGGCGAAGAAGGTGGGCTCCATGTCAGTCTCCAGTTGGCTGCCGCGCGGAAGTCGGGGCTACGACCAGGATCG
The DNA here is from genome assembly GCA_040006015.1 of Caldimonas sp. Taxonomy (GTDB): domain Bacteria; phylum Pseudomonadota; class Gammaproteobacteria; order Burkholderiales; family Burkholderiaceae_C; genus Schlegelella_A. Next base: position 9,070 of record JBDTXV010000041.1, on the reverse strand, counting down.
GGCTTCCGTGTCGATATCGAAGCATTGCGACCGCGGCGCGTCTGCAGGCAGTCTGGGCGCATGGCGAACGGCGCGAAATCCCCGAACCAAGGGGGACGGCGCCGTTGTGCGATTCATGCAACGGCCTTGCCGCGCAGCGCCTTTCGTGCCTGCGCGAGGGTCTGGCGCAGCGACGCGTAGTCGGCCCACGGGTCGATAGCCGACTCGAGCCGCTCGTGCACCGTCGCGATGTTCCAGTGGTCGCCGCCGGTCAGCTGATCGATTTCGTCCCAGTCGCACGGCACCGAGACGCCGAGCCCGGCGCGGGCGCGCGCCGAGAACGCCGCCGCGGTCGTCGCGCCGCGTCCGTTGCGCAGGTAGTCGACGAAGATCTTGCCGACCCGGTTCTTCGGACCGCTTTTCGCGACGATCCGCGTCGGCGCGAGCTCGGCGAGCCGCTCGACGACGGCGCGCGAGAAATCCTTGACCTCGTCCCAGCCGTCGCGCGGTGCGAGCGGCACGACGATGTGCAGTCCCTTGCCGCCGCTCGTCTTCACGAATGCGCGCAGACCGAGCTCGTCGAGCACGCCGCGGATCAGCTTCGCCGCATCGACCATCTGCGGCCATTCCACGCCTTCGCCGGGGTCGAGGTCGAAGGTCATCCGATCGGGCTTCTCGATGTTGCGCGACGTCGCGTTCCAGGTGTGGAACTCGACCACGTTCATCTGCGCCGCCGAGATCAGCGACGTGAAGCTCGCGATCTCGATCAGCGGCGGATGGCCGGGGTCGAGCGTCGGCGGCAACTCGACGATGCCCTCGATCCGCAGCGAGCCGGCGTGCTTCTGGAAGAAAAGTTGTCCGCCGATGCCGGCCGGCGCACGCACCAGCGCGAGCGGCCGCTTCGCCAGATGCGGCAGCAGCCGTCTGGCCGCATGCAGGCAGTAGTCGACGAGATCCTGCTTCGTGCGCTTCGTGCTCGGATCGATCACGCGCTCCGGATGCGTGATGCGGACCGAGCGCGGCAGCTGCGGCATCGCTGCGGCCTCGGGCGACGCGGCCGGCGCCGCTTGCGTTCGGGCAGATCTGGTCTTTGCCGTAATCGGCTCTGCCGGTATCTCCTGTGTCGACTTCGAGCCTGCAGATTTCTTCGTTGCCGGGGTTGTCGAGGATGGCTTTGTCGTCGCCGACACTCGCCCGCGCGGCGCCGGCGCCGCGACTTCGCGGCTTATCGCGGCCGGCGGCTTGTCGCTGCGCAGGCCGTGGAAGACCGCATGCCGGACCTTGCCGTCCTGGGTCCACTCGGCGAACGACACTTCGGCGACGAGCTTCGGATCGACCCAGGTGCCGCGGGCCTCGCGCGGTTTCTCGAAGAACGGCGTCTGCGTCGCCTCGATCGCCGACAGCTGTTTGCGCAGCGCGGTCAGCGTGCGCGTGTCGAAGCCGCTGCCGACGTTGCCGGCATAACGCAACTTGCCGTCGGCATCGTGGATGCCGAGCAGCAGCGCGCCGAGGCCGGTGCGCGAGCGCTGCGGCTCGGTGTAGCCGCCGATCACGAACTCCTGGCGCAGCGTGCACTTCAGCTTGATCCAGTCGCGCGTGCGCCCCGCGACGTATGGCGAGCCGGTGCGCTTGCCGATCACGCCTTCGAGGCGCATCCGGCAGGCGTCGTGCAGGATGTCGGCGGCGTCGGCCGCGAAGTCGGCGCTGAAGCGGACCGCGTCGCTCGCGTCGGCGAGCAATTGCGCGAGCAGCGCGCGCCGGTCGACGAGCTTCGCGGCGCGCAGGTCGTGGCCGTTCCAGTACGGCAGATCGAAGACGAAATAGCGGATCTGCGCACCCCCGCCTTCGAACGCGTTCTGCAGCGCGCCGAAGTCCGATGCACCGTGCTCGGCGAGCACGACGATCTCGCCGTCGAGCCATCCGGACGGCAGTCCGAGGCGGGCGATTTCGGTGGCGACGTGCTTCAGCTTCGCGGTCCAGTCGTTGCCGTTGCGGGTCAGCATCCGGACTTCGGTGCCGTCGATGCGGGCGAGGATCCGGTAGCCGTCGAACTTGATCTCGTAGGCCCAGTCGTCGCCTTCGGGAACCGACGAGACCAAGGTCGCGAGCTCCGGCGCCAGCGTCGCCGGCAACCTCGCGGCGACCGCGCCGGGCGGAGGCTTCGCGACGGTCGCGGACCGCGCCCGATTGCCTTGCCGCGGCGGCGCGACACGAGCGGTGCCTGGGGTCGATGGTGCAGCCGTGCGTTTCGCTGTCGGCTCGACTGCGGTCGCCTTCACCGCCTTCGCCGTTCGCCCCGTCTTCGCCGCGTTCATCGTTTCGACACCGGTGCTTTCGCGGTCGCGTTCGCGGCCTTGCGCGGCGCCGCGGTCTTCTTCGCGGCCGCGGCCTTCGCCGCGGGGCGGCTCTTTCGTGCCGCGACGTTTTCGGGCTTCGCGGCGGTTCGCCGAGCTGCAACCTTCGTCGCCGCACTCTCGGCGGTCTTCGCCGCCGGTCGCGCCTCTGCCGCACTGCCCGGACCGGGGCCTACCGGGCGCCCGGAAATCACGCTGTCCGGCAGCGCATCGACGACGCTGTATCCGGACGCCGGCCGCGCCGCGTCGTCCTGCTCCTTGATCAGCAGCCACGGCTCCTGGCGTTCGTCGCCGCGGCCGCGCATCTTCACGAGAGCCCAGAGGCCGTGCAGCTTCTCGCCGTCGAGGCGGAACTTCAGCTTGCCGGATCGATAGCCTTCTTCGGCGTCGCCGATCGCTTCCCAGGTGCCGCGGTCCCAGACGATCACGCTGCCCGAGCCGTACTGGTTCGGCGGGATCGTTCCCTCGAAGTCGCCGTACGAAAGCGGGTGGTCTTCGACATGCACCGCCATCCGCTTCTGCGTCGGGTCGAGGCTCGGCCCTTTCGGCACGGCCCAGCTCTTCAGCGTGCCGCCGAGCTCGAGGCGGAAGTCGTAATGGAGGCTGCGCGCCGCATGCTTCTGGATCACGTACGCGAGCGCCTTGCCGGTCTTGGCGGTCGCGCCGCGCGGCTCCGGCGTCACGCCGAAATCGCGTTTCTTCCAGTACGCGCTCAATGGGTCGTGCATCGCAGCTCCGTCAGAGGTCAGTGGGTCGGTACCCCGCGCACCGGAATTGTCCGGGGCGCCGATCCGCCTCTCTGTAGGAGGCCATCGATAGACGCTGCGAGATGAGCCGCACTGTCGAAAGTCCCTTGGCTAGACCGACGCGATGCGCCCGCTGCGGCCGCCGGTCTGCTTTGCGCCTCCGGGCGGCGCCGCGCCGCTGCCGCCGCTCGCGGCGAGTGTTGCCGCGCCGGTCTTGCGCATCGCGGCGAGCGTCGCCGCGAGGTACGGCGCGGTGCGGCTCGCGCCGACGCGCGCGATCTCGTCGGGCGTGCCGCTGGCGACGATGCGACCGCCTTCGTCGCCGGCACCCGGTCCGACATCGACGACCCAGTCGCTCGCGGCGACGACGCGCATGTCGTGCTCGACGACGATCACCGTGTTGCCGGCATCGACCAGGCTCGCGAGCTGGGCCATCAGCTTGTCGACGTCGGCCGCATGCAGCCCGGTCGTCGGTTCGTCGAGCACGTACAGCGTGCTGCCGTGCTGCTGGCGCTGCAGTTCGGTCGCGAGCTTGATCCGCTGCGCCTCGCCGCCGGAAAGCTCGGTCGCCGGCTGGCCGAGGCGCAGATAGCCGAGGCCGATGTCGCGCAGCACCGCGAGCGGGCGCTGCAACTGCGCATCGTCGGCGAAGAACGCGCCGGCCTCGTCGACCGTCATCGCGAGCACGTCGGCGATCGTCTTGTCGCGGCAGGTCACCGCGAGCGTCTCGGCGTTGTAGCGGCTGCCGTGGCAGGTCGGACACGGCGCGTAGACGCTCGGCATGAACAGAAGCTCGACGCAGACGAAGCCTTCGCCTTCGCAGGTCGGACAGCGGCCCTTCGCGACGTTGAACGAGAAGCGGCCGGCGTCGTAGCGGTGCCTGCGCGCCATCGGAGTCGCCGCGAAGCGCTTGCGCACCACATCGAAGAGGCCGGTGTAGGTCGCGAGGTTCGAGCGCGGCGTGCGCCCGATCGGCTTCTGGTCGACGCGGACGAGGCGCCGGATCGCGTCGGCGCCAGCGACGATGCGGCCTTTCGACGGCGCGCGCATGTCGGCTTCGAGCGGATCGATCGTCTCGTCTTCGACGGGCGGTGCGCTGCCGAGTTGCGCGGCGACGAGGTCGAGCAAGGCCTGGCTGACTAGGCTCGACTTGCCCGAGCCCGACACGCCGGTCACGGTCGTGAAGCAGCCGAGCGGGAACGCAGCATCGACGCGATGCAGGTTGTTGCGCTCGATCGCGGTGAGGCGCAACCAGCCCTGCGGTGCGCGCAGCGTGCGCACCGGCGCCGGCTCGAGCCCGAACAGATGGCTCCGTGTCTGCGAGGCCGCGACGTCGGCGAGCCCGGCCGGCGGACCGCTGTACAGCACCTCGCCGCCGTGCGCGCCGGCGGCCGGGCCGACATCGACGATCCAGTCGGCGCGCCGCATCATCTCGAGGTCGTGCTCGACGACGAAGAGCGAGTTGCCGGCCGCCTTCAGCCGCTCGAGCGCGGCGAGCAGCGCTTCGCCGTCGGCCGGATGCAGCCCCGCCGACGGCTCGTCGAGCACGTAGACGACGCCGAACAGGTGCGATCCCAGTTGCGTCGCGAGGCGCAGCCGCTGCAGCTCGCCCGGCGAGAGCGTCGGCGTGCTGCGTGCGAGCGACAGGTAGCCGAGGCCGAGGCCGGCCAGCGTCGCGACGCGCGCGCGCAGGTTCTGCGTCAGGCGCTGCGCGGCGATCACTTTCTCTTCGGACAGGTTCGCGGTGCGGCGCACGTCGGGCGCGCCCTTGTGCGCCGAGCCGCCGGCCGCGACCCGTTGCGCGATCGCCGCCTTCGCTGCGGCGCGGCTCAGCGTCGCGCCGGCAGCCTTGGCGGCGCTGGTGCCCGCGACGCTCGCGCAGTGAGCTGCGCCCGACCCTTTATCCGTGACTGAGCTTATTTCTCCGCCGTCGTGCGAGCCCGCGCCGATGGCGTTGCCCGCACCTCTGCCGGCCAGACCGGCGAGGTCGCCTTCGGCCGCCGGCCGCAGCACTTCGGCGAGCCGAGTCAGCGGCAGCGCGGCGAGCTCGGCGATGTCGTAGCCGGCGAACTTGACCGAGAGCGCCGCGCGCTTCAGGCGCTTGCCGCCGCAGAGCGGGCAGTCGCGGCTCTCGAGGAACTGCGCGACTCGTTTCTTCATCAGCGCGCTCTCCGTCGTCGCGAACGTCTGCAGCACATAGCGGCGCGCGCTCGTGAACGTGCCCTGATAGCTCGGCTCGAGCTTGCGCTTCAGCGCAGCGCGCACCTCGGTGCGCGTGAAGCCGGCGTAGACCGGCACCGTCGGCTGCTCTTCGGTGTAGAGGATCCAGTCGCGCGCCTTCTTCGGCAGCTCGCGCCACGGCGTGTCGACGTCGTGGCCGAGCGTCGTCAGGATGTCGCGCAGGTTTTGCCCGTGCCACGCCGGCGGCCACGCCGCGACCGCGCGCTCGCGGATCGTCAGCCTGTCGTCGGGGACCATCGAGCGCTCGGTCGCGTCGTAGACGCGGCCGAGACCATGGCATTCGGGGCAGGCGCCGGCCGGAGTGTTCGGCGAGAAGTCTTCCGCGTACAGCATCGGCTGCTTCGGCGGATACGTGCCGGCGCGCGAATAGAGCATCCGCAGCAGGCTCGAGATCGTCGTGACGCTGCCGACCGACGAGCGCGTCGTCGGCGTGCCGCGCTGCTGCTGCAGTGCGACCGCGGGCGGCAGGCCTTCGATCGAATCGACGTCGGGAACGCCGACCTGATCGATCAGGCGCCGCGCATACGGCGCGACCGATTCGAAATAGCGCCGCTGCGCTTCGGCATACAGCGTCCCGAACGCGAGCGACGACTTGCCCGAGCCCGAGACGCCGGTGAAGACGACCATCGCATTGCGCGGAATGTCGATGTCGACGTTCTTCAGGTTGTGCTCGCGCGCGCCCCGCACGCGCACACAAGTCGCAGCCGAGCCGATGCCGGACGCTGCGAGTGGATCGGACTCCGAGTTGTCGTCGTCCGGCTCGGCCGGCGCGGTGAAGGGCATTTCGGCTGGCAACGTCGCTCCGTGCATGTCTCGAGATCGAGGGCGGGCAATCGCCGTGCCTCCGGCAGGAAGGGTGGCATCGGCTCCTCTGTCTAGGGGATGCGGCCCGGAGCAGGCGTCGCTAGAGTCGCGGCCTCCGCGCCGGCCGGTGTCGCGGCGATTCGGACTCAAGCCTCGGCAGGACTCGACGAAGATGCGCAACTTGCTCGCAACGCGGCGACCGCAGACGCAGGGTGCGCCGCATCCGCCCATGGCTGTGGTGCAGCGAGCGGCGCGCCGCACGTCAGCGCGGCTCGGCCGGCTTCGGGCCTTTCAATGTCGCGTGGCCGGCGCTCGAGACGAGCAGCAGCTGGGCCACTACCGAAGCCGCGATCGTCTCGGGCTCCTTGCCTTCGATGCCGGGCAGGCCGATCGGGCAGGTCATCCCGGCGATCGTCGACGGCGCGATGCCGAGCGCCTCGAACCGGTGAACGAAGCGCTGGCGCTTCGTCCGCGAACCGATCAGCCCGAGAAAGCCGAAGTCGCCGCGGCGCAGGATCGCTTCGGTAATGCGCAGATCGAGGTCGTGACGATGCGTCAGCACCAGGTAGCACGCGCCGGCCGGCGCATCGCGCGTCTCGGCTTCGACTGCATCGACGCTGATGCGCCGAATATGGGCCGGCCACGCCGCGCCGCTGGCGTCTGACAGGCTTGCCGGAAACTCCTCTTCGCGCTCGTCGATCCAGTCGACGCGCACGTTCATCGGCACGAGCGCGCGGGCGATCGCGCGGCCGACATGGCCGGCGCCATAGAGCTGCAGGTGAAAGCGCGGCTCGATGTCCGGCCACGCCGCGAGCGCCGCGCGATCGAGCGGGGCCAGCGCGAGCGTCACCGCGCCGCCGCAGCATTGGCCGAGCGCCGGGCCGAGCGGATAGTGGCGCTCGCGCGGCGCGAGGTCGGCGCGACGCAGCAGCTCGCGCGCTTCGTCGATCGCCTTCAGCTCGAGATGGCCGCCGCCGATCGTTCCGATCGCTCTGCCGGCATCGACCAGCATCCGCGTGCCGGCCTCGCGCGGCGCCGAGCCGCGCGCCTCGGTGACCGTGACGACGATCGCGCGGCAGCCGCCGGCGAGCCATTCGGCGCCACGGGTGCGCAGCTCGTGCATCGAAAGCGCCTCGGCGTCGCCGCTCAGCTAGCCTGCACCGCGTCGAGCGCGCGCAGGATCGCTTCGCTGGTCGCCGGCGCACTGAGCGGCGGGTCGGTGCGATGGCCGCCGGCCGCCGAGATCGCATCGCGGATCGCATAGAACACCGAGAACGGCAGCAGCAGCGGCGGCTCGCCGGTCGCCTTGCTGCGATGGATCGTCTCGGCGACGCTCTCGGCCTCGAACAGGCGCACGTTGAAGACCGGCGGGCAGTCGTTCGCGGTCGGGATCTTGTAGGTGCTCGGCGCATGCGTCAGCAGCATCCCGGTCTGCGGATGCCAGACCAGCTCCTCGGTCGTCAGCCAGCCCATCCCCTGGATGAAGCCGCCCTCGACCTGGCCGATGTCGACCGCCGGATTCAGCGAGCGGCCGGCGTCGTGCAGCACGTCGGCGCGCAGCAGCTTCCATTCGCCGGTCAGCGTGTCGACGACGACTTCGCTGACTGCGGCGCCGTAAGCGTAGTAGTAGAACGGCTTGCCCTGCAGCGTCTCCTTGTCCCAGTGCAGCCCCGGCGTCGCATAGAAGCCGTCGGACCAGAGCTGCACGCGCGCCATGTAGGCCTGCACGATCAGCTCGCGGAACCCGATCGTTTGCCGGCCGGCGGCTGAGCCGACCTCGACGCTGCCGTTCGCGAAGCGCACGTCGGCGCCGTTGCCGCCGTAATGCTGCGCCGCGAACGCGGCCAGGCGCTCGCGGATCTGCCGCGCGGCATCCTGCGCCGCCTTGCCGTTCAGGTCGCTGCCGGTCGATGCCGCGGTCGCCGACGTGTTCGCGACCTTCTGCGTGTCGGTCGCGGTCACGCGGACCGAGTCGAACGCGACGCCGAGCTCGTGCGCGACGACCTGTGCGACCTTCGTGTTCAGGCCCTGGCCCATCTCGGTGCCGCCGTGGTTGACGAGGATCGAGCCGTCGCCGTAGACATGGACCAGCGCGCCGGCCTGGTTCAGGTGGACGACGTTGAACGAGATCCCGAACTTGACCGGAGTCAGCGCGAGGCCGCGCTTCAGCACCGGGCTCGCGGCGTTGTACGCGACGATCTCGCGCCGGCGCGCGCGGTAGTCGCTGTCGGCCTCGAGCTGCGCGGTCAGCTCGTCGATGATGTTGTCGTCGACGGTCTGGCCGTACGGCGTGACGTTGCGCTCCTCCTTGCCGTAGAAGTTCGCGCGGCGCACGTCGAGCGCGTCCTTGCCGAGCGCGCGCGCGATCCCGTCGACGATCTGCTCGATCGCGATCGCACCCTGCGGGCCGCCGAAGCCGCGGAATGCGGTGTTGCTCTGCGTGTTCGTCCTGCCCGAATAGCCGTGGATCGCGACATCGGGAATGAAGTAGGCGTTGTCGAAATGGCAGATCGCGCGCGTCATCACCGGGCCCGACAGGTCGGCCGAATGGCCGGCGCGCGAGACCATCGTCAGCTCGGCGCCGAGCAGGCGGCCTTCGTCGTCGTAACCGACCTCGTATTCGTACCAGAAGCAGTGGCGCCGTCCGGTGATCAGGAAATCGTCGTCGCGGTCGACGCGCAGCTTGACCGGCCGCTGCAGCTTCGCCGCGGCGAGCGCGGCGACGCACGCAAACTGCGCCGACTGCGATTCCTTGCCGCCGAAGCCGCCGCCCATGCGCCGGCATTGCACCTGCACGTGATGCGACTGCAGCCGCAACATCTGCGCGACGTGGTGCTGCATTTCGCTCGGATGCTGCGTCGAGCAATGGACCAGCATGCCGTCACCCTCCTGCGGGATCGCATACGAGATCTGGCCTTCGAGATAGAACTGCTCCTGGCCGCCGAC
>JBDTXV010000040.1:0-10209 GCA_040006015.1 Caldimonas sp. | reverse complement strand
GCATCTCGGCCGAGTTGGCGAGCGAGATGCTGTGCGGGCTGATGAACTGGTGGTAATAGACGTACATCAGGCCGGCGACCGCGCCGAGGAAGCCGCTGACGACGAACGTGATCCAGCGGATCAGCCAGACGTCGAAGCCGAGCGCGCTCATCCGCCGCGGCTGGTCGCGCGTCGCGCGGATGCTGGCTCCGAACGGCGAGCGCACCCAGACCGCGATCGCAGCGCCGACGAGCGCGAGAACAGCGAGCGTGAAGAAGTAGAAGCGACCCGGCGGGCCGAGATCGATCCCGAACGGATGCGGCCGCGTCAGCCCCGACAGGCCGTTGTCGCCGCCGGTCACGTCGGCCCAGCGATAGGCGACGCCCCAGAGAATCTGGCCGAGGGCGAGCGTGATCATCAGGAAGCTGATCCCGGTCGCGCGCAGTGCGACCAGGCCGAACAGCGCCGCCATCGCGGTGGTGCCGGCCAGCGCGGCGACGGCCGCGGCGCCATGGTCCCAGCCGAGGCGCAGCATCAGCCAGCCGCTGAGATATGCCGACAGGCCGAGATAACCGGCATGGCCGAGCGAGGTCAGACCGGCATAGCCGACGAGCAGGTTCAGGCTCATCGCGAACAGCGCCGCGATCATCACCTGGCTCGCGAGGTTGATGTAGTACGCGCCGCCGGCCCAGAGCGGCAACGTCAGCGCCAGTGCCGCGACCGCGACGAGCGCCAGCCACTTCACGCCGCGAGCCGTCCGAACAGGCCGCGCGGTCGCGCCGCGAGGATCACGACCATCGGCAGGAACAGGATGAAGTAGGCGAGGTTCGGCGCCAGCACCTGGCCGAAGCTGTAGACGAAGCCGATCAGGAAGCTGCCGGCGAACGCGCCGGCAAGGCTGCCGAGGCCGCCGAGGATCACGACGACGAGGGCGAGCGGCAGCATGTCGGCATCGAGGCCCGGATAGACCGAGAGGATCGGCGCCGCGACGATGCCGCCGATGCCGGCGAGCGCGGCGCCGAGGCAGAACACGGTCGTGAAGAGCCGCGACGCCGGTATGCCGATCGCGCGCGCCATCTGCATGTCGTCGACGCTGGCGCGGATCATCACGCCGAGACGCGTCTTCTCGAGCAGCAGCCAGAGACCGATCGCGATCACGATGCTGACGACGAGGACCGCGAGGCGGTACGTCGGGAACGTCAGGCCGAAGAGCTGCATCCCGCCGCGCAGGAACGTCGGCGCCGAGACCGGGCGCGGATCGCCGCCCCAGATCCACAGGCTCGCGTCGGCGATGATGAAGGCAATGCCGAGCGTCGCCAGCACCTGCGCGAGACTGTTGCCGGCGAGCCGCCGCAGCACCAGGCGTTCGACGACGGCACCGAGCACGCCGACCGCGAGGCCCGCGGCGAGGACCGCCCAGCCGAAGCCGTATCCGGCGTCGAGCACGCTCAAGCCCACGTAGGCGCCGAGCATGAAATAAGCGCCGTGCGACAGGTTCGCGATCCGCATCACGCCGAAGATCAGCGAGAAGCCGGCGGCAAGCGTGAACAGCACGCCGCCGAGCGCCAGGCTGTTGAGGCTCTGGATCAGCCAGAACGACATCGTCGCGGGATCTCGTTGCTACTTCTCGAGATTCGCCGCTGGCGGGTAGTCGCGCGAGTAGACCGGGCTGGCGAGGAAATCCTTGCGGCTGTAGGTCCAGAACTGCGACACGGCCGGGTAGGTCTTGACGATCGCATTGACGAGCTTGCCGTCCCGCCGCTCGACCTTGCGGATGTAGACGTCCATCACCGGATTGCCGAGCGCATCGAGGCTGACATTGCCGCGCGGATCGGCCGGCACGCGCACGTTGCGCAGTGCGGCCATGAACGCGGCCTTGTCCTCGACCTTGCCCTTCACGGCCTTGACCGCCTCTTCGAGCATCAGCGCGGCGCCGTAGGCACCGATCGAGTAGTAGCCCGGGTCCTGCTTGTAGTCGCGGTTGATGCCGGCGACGAAGCGCTTGTTGTTCGGGTTGTCGATCGTCGCCGCGTACCAGCCCGACGAGACGACGCCGAGGGCCTCGTCGCCCATCGACTTCAGGATGCCCTCGTCGACCGTCGTCATCGCGCCGAGCAGCGGGATCTTTCCCTTCAGACCGTATTCGCTGTACTGCTTCAGGAACTTGATTCCGTTGCCGCCGGCGAACGCGGCATAGACCGCATCGACGTTCGGCTTGATCTGGCCGATGTAGGTGCCGTAGTCGGCGACGTTCAGCGGCGACCAGAGCTTCTGCACGATCTTGCCGCCGTTCTCCTCGAACGCGCGCTGGAAGCCGGCGGCGATCTCGTGGCCGAACGCGAAATCGTCGGCGACGATCGCGATGCGCTTGTATTTCAACGTGCGCGCCGCGTACTCGCCCATCGGATGACTCGGCTGCGCCGAGGTGCCGACCGCGCGCACGAACCATGGGTTCGGCCGGCGCTGCGTCAGGTCTTCGGCAGCGGCCGACGGGGAGATCGTCGGCGTCTCCGAGGCGCGGACGAGGTCGTCAATCGCGAGGGCTTCGAACGCGGCGAGCGGTCCGATGATCACGTGGACCTTGTTCTTCTCGATCAGCTCCTGCGCCTTGGTCTTCGTGACTGCCGGCTGGCCGGCGGTGTCGCCGATGAAGAGCTCGACCTTGCGACCGCCGATCGTGTCGTTGCGTTCCTTCAGGAAGAGGCGCAACGCGTCTTCCATCTGCTTGCCGCCGGCCGCGAGGGCGCCGGAGCGCACCGTCAGGAAGCCGAGACGGATCGGATCGTCTGCTGCCTGCGCAGGCAGCAGGCAGAGCGCTGCGAGCAGAGCCGCGGGCACTGCAACGAAGGAACGGACGACGGTCATCGAGTGTCTCCAGGCTAAAAATATCCCGCCGATGATGTATCACGAATCGGCGCAAGTCAAAGTGGGTTGTCACCTAGGGGTTCAATTAGAAGCCCCATTTTCATAGGGAAAAATCCGGAGAAGCATGGCGTCCCGCCGCGCCGTCTGATGTATCACGATATTCGGAATGGACGAAGCGTGATATTCTCGTCTGCCATGGAAGCCACCATCGAAGGGTCCGTCGTGCCGGCCGATGCGCCGGGCACAACGCTGCTGCGCGAGAAGATCTACAGCCAGCTGCGCGCCGAGATGATCAGCTGCCGGCTTCCGCCCGGCCTCGAGCTGCGCGAGAGCGAGCTGGCCGCGCGCTTCGGGGTCAGCAAGTCGCCGGTGCGCGATGCGTTGATGCGCCTCGAACGCGAGGGGCTCGTGATCACGCTGCCGCGGCAGGGCTATCGCGTCTCACCGGTTTCCGTCGCCGACGTGCAGGACATGTTCCACCTGCGCGATGCGCTGGAGCGGGCCTGCGTCGAGCGCATCGTGCGCCGCGCCAGCGACGCGCAGTTGGCCGAGCTCGAGCGCTTTCGTCGCTTCGACGTGAAGGCATGGGACGGCGGGTTCGTCGCCTACAACCGCGAGTTCCACCACGCGGTCTCGCGGATCGCCGGCAATGCACGGATGCACAGCCAGCTCGCCGACCTGATCGACCAGATGGAACGCGCGGTGCAGCTGAGCCTGAGCAGCCTGAAGAAGGACGATCCGCAGTCGCTCGTCGACGAGCACTGCCGGATCGTCGATGCGTTGCAGGCGCGCCAGCTCGCACGCGCACAACGGCTGGCGAGCCAGCACGTCGCGGATGCCGGCAAGCGCGTGCTGCAGGCGATGTCGCGGGTCGTGATCGCCGGCTGAAGAATTCAAACCGATTCGAGGAGACGCAATGTCGAGCAGCAACGCCGCCCTGGCCCACGGCCGCACCGAAGCACCGGTGCACGGGCTTTTCATCGACGGACGGGAAACCCCGGCCTCGCAACCCGAGCTCCTCGATGTGCTGAACCCTGCCACCGGCGAGCTGATCGCGCAGATCGCCCACGCCAGCGACGCCGATGTCGACCGCGCGGTGCGCAGCGCCCGCGTCGCCTTCGAGCGCGACGACTGGAGCGCGATGTCGAACCGGACGCGCGCGAAGCTGATCAACAAGCTCGCCGACGTGTTCGAGGCCAATCTGGAGGAGATGTACCAGCTCGAGACCGCCAACAACGGCCGCTCGCTGAACGAGACCCGCGCGCAGGTCTCGCGCCTGCCCGACTTCTTCCGCTACAACGCCGGCCTCGCGATCGCGCGCCGCGACTCGGTGATCCCGGTCGACGGCAACTACCTGAACTACACCCTGCGCACGCCGATCGGCGTGGTCGGCAACTCGACGCCGTTCAATCATCCGCTGATGATCATGGTGAAGAGCCTGGCGCCGACGCTCGCATCAGGCTGCACGACGGTCGTCAAGCCGTCCGAGTACACGCCGCTGACGACGCTGCGGCTGGCGCGCCTGTTCGTCGAGGCCGGTCTGCCGCCCGGCGTCTTCAATGTCGTCACCGGCCTCGGCCCGACCACCGGCAAGGCGCTGGCCGAGCATCCGGGCCTGGCCAAGTGGGTGCTGACCGGCGGCACCGAGGCCGGCCGCATCACCGGCGCGCTCGCCGGCAACAACTTCGCGCACCAGACGCTCGAGCTCGGCGGCAAGACGCCGGTGCTCGTGTTTGACGACTTCGATGTCGACCAGGCCGTGAACTACGCCGCCTTCGGCGCCTTCATCGGCGCCGGCCAGACCTGCATCTGCGGCAGCCGGCAGATCGTGCAGGAGAAGATCTACGACGAGTTCGTCGAGAAGCTCGCTGCGAAGGCGAAGACGATCCGCATCGGCAACCCGAAGGATCCGTCGGTGCAGCTCGGGCCGGTGGTCTCGGCGCGCCAGCAGCAGCGCGTGCTGCGTTACGTGAAGATCGGCGTCGAGGAGGACAAGGCGCGCCTGGTCGCCGGCGGCCGAGTCCCGCCCGATCCGGCGCTCGCGAATGGCTTCTTCGTCGAGCCGACGGTATTCGCCGACGTGACCTCGCGCATGCGGATCTTCCAGGAAGAGGTGTTCGGTCCGTTCGTCTCGGTGACGAAGTTCTCGACCGAGGCCGAAGGCCTGGCGCTCGCCAACGACTCGCCGTTCGGCCTCGCCGGCGCGATCCGCACGCGCGACATCGTCCGTGCGCACCGCGTCGCGGCAAGGCTGAAATGCGGCATCGTCTGGATCAACGATCACCATCGGCTCGACCCCGCGTCGCCGTGGGGCGGCGTGAAGGATTCCGGCATCGGCCGTGAATGCGGCAGCGAATCGTTCGACCAGCACTTCGAGACGAAGAGCGTGATGCTCCGCCTCGACGACACGCCGTTCGACTGGTACCGCGACACCGCGAACCAGCCGCGCCTGAACTAGAACAATGAAGTCCCCCATGTCCTCTGCCCCCTCCGCCGCAACGACAGCCGGCTTCGCACCGATGACCGTGTCGATCGGATCCGCGCGCGTCGGCATGCACGGCGCCGGCGCCGGCCGGCCGCTGGTGCTGTTCCACTCGCTGCTCGCCGACCGGACCAGCTTCGATCGCGTCATCGGCCCGCTCGCGCAGACGCACCGCGTCATCGCCCTCGACCTGCCGGGCTTCGGCGATTCGGATGTCGTCGAAGGCGGACTCGAAGCCATCGCCGACCGCATCGCCGCGGCGCTGCAGGCGTTGCAGCTCGACGCGAAACCGATCCTGCTCGGCAACGGCTACGGCGGCTTCGTCGCGCTGCTGACCGCGATCCGCCACCCCGATCTCGCCGAACGCCTGGTCCTCGCCGATTGCGGTGCGGCCTTCAGCGAGCCCGGCCGCGCCGCGTTCCGCGCCATGTCGGCCGGGGCCGAGAAAGGCGGCCTCGGCGCCATCGCCGACGTGGCGATGCGCAGACTCTTCGCGCCCGAATACCAGGCCGCACATCCGCAGCTCATCGCCGAGCGCAAGGCGCGTTTCCTCGCAGTCGACGCGCGCACGTTCCACAACGCCTGCCAGGCCCTCGCCACGCTCGACCTGCGCGACCGCCTTGCGGAAGTGCGGGTGCCGACGCTGGTGCTCGTCGGCGAGATGGACGAAGCGACCCCGCCGCCGATGTCGAAGGAGCTCGCCGCCGCGCTGCCCGATGCGAAGCTCGTCGTGCTGCCCGGCTGCGCGCACGTGCCGCAGCTGCAGGCGCCGGAGCTGTTTCTCGCGGCCATCGCAGAGTTCATCGGCGCGCGTCCGAACGCGTGAGCTCCGCGCGCGCGGCAGGGTTCGACACGGCAACGCTCGCAGTGCAGGCGCGGCCATGACGATCCGCCTCTACGGCTTCTGGCGTTCGCTGGCGACGTTTCGCGTGCGTGCCGCGTTGAACCTGAAGCGGCTCGACTACACCGAAACGATCGTCGACCTGATGAAGGGCGAACAGCTCGAGGACGGATTCCACCGCATCAACCCGCAGCACGTGCTGCCGGTGCTCGAGCACGACGGCCTGCGACTGACGCAGTCGCTGCCGATCATCGAATACCTCGACGAAACCTGGCCGCACGAGCCGCTGCTGCCCGCCGACACAGCCGGGCGAGCCCGCGTGCGCGCCCTGGCGCAGATCCCGACCGCCGACGTGCACCCGCTGATCGTGCCGCGCGTGCGCGCGCTGCTCGAGCACGGCTACGGCATCGACGAGGCCGGCCGCCTGAAGTGGATCCGGCACTGGTTCGACGCCGGAACGGTCGCGATCGAAGCGCGCCTCGTGGACGACGCGGTGCCCGGACCCTACGCCCATGCCGACCACGTGACGCTGGCCGACCTGGCGCTGGTCTCGCACGTCATCGGCGCGCGCTTGTTCCAGGCCGATCTGGCGCGCGCACCGCGCCTTGCGGCGCTGGCGGATCGCTGTCTGGCGCTCGATGCATTCGCGAAGGCGCATCCGCTGGCGCAGGCGGGTGCAGCGGCGGGCTGAGCGCGAGCAGGCGGGTTCGACCCGTTGCTGCCGTACGGATCATCCGGCTGGCCACCGGGAAACGGGCGTTCAACGGTCGAGCGAACGTCCGACGGCGGAGGTGCCTGCCGACGCGGTGTCAGGTTGAGCGAATCTCTCGCCTACGCGATCCAGCTTGAATCGATCAGGCGTGCGGCTGCCGATCGGCCGACGCACGCAACTGCTGCGGGTGCTCGGGTGCTGCACAACAAGGACCTCACGACAGCGGCCTTTGGGTCAGTGACAGCGCCGTCACCGCCGCGTCATGTACCTTTCGCGAAGGCCGCCATGAACACCCTTACCGCCTCCCGCAACAGCGCTCTGTTCACCCGGGCATCGGGCCTATCCAGCATCAGCAGTCCTCGGATGTGGCCATCGCCGAGGAACATCGCCAGGAACAGGTCCGCTGCCTGCCGAGGGTGCCGTACCCTCAACGTGCCGGCCGCGTCGGCGCGGCGCAGGTACGCGGCCAGATCGCCGATCAGCCGGTCGGCCCCCTGCCGGTAGAAGGCCCGGCAGGCCTCGGGCTGCACCCCCGCGGCGCCGTAGACCGAGCGGAACTGTCCCAGCGCCTCGTCCTCGCGCGCCAGCGTCAGGAACTGTTCGCCGATGGCCAGCAGCGCCTTCCGGGGCTGCGTCGGGTCCAGCGCTTCGGCGCCCGCGAGGCCGCCCACCACGCGCTCGGTGCGGTCGCGGACCCCCGCCTCGAAGAGCCCCTCCTTGGACCCGAAGTGGCTGTAGATGGTCATCTTCGAGACACCGGCCTCGGCGGCGATCGCGTCCACACTGGCGCGCTCCAGGCCGTGCGCATAGAAGTGGCTGCGCGCCGCTTCGAGGATGCGTCGGGTGCGCTCGGGATCGCGCGGCCTGCCGCGCCGCGGGTTCGGCGTGGCACCGTTGTCGGTTGCGTTCTTGGGCATTTGATTTAATGTACTTGACAGTCTAGTATAGTTGAGTACATTTACTGGACTCAACAGTCCAGTATATGAAAACCTTCACGACGCCCCCTCTCCATCGCGGCCTCGACCCCGGCGCCTCGGCCATCCGCCCGGTGGCGCTTGCGGTGCTCGCAATCTTGTCGGCCTGCTCGATACCGCCCGTGCAGCCCCCGGTGCCGTCGGTGCCTCTGGCCACCGCCTTCGCGCAAGGCGGGTCGGCGCCGGCCGCGGGACAGACGCTGGACGGCGCGTGGTGGGATGGCTACGGCGACCCGACGCTGGCGGCGCTGGTCGCGGAAGCCCTGGCCGCCAACCAGGACGTGGCCATCGCGCTGCAACGCGTCGCCCGGGCCCGCGCGGGCCGCGATGCCCAGGGCTCGCGCCTGTGGCCCACGGTGGGCCTGCAGGCGTCGGCCTCGCGCAGCGAGAGCGGCCTGCCCGAAGCGGTCAAGCAAGGCGGCCAGCCCGACACGCGCGCGCTGCGCGCCGGTGTCGACGTGGCGTGGGAGGTCGACCTGGCCGGCGGCGTGCGCGCGGCGCGCGACGCAGCGCAGGCCGATGCCGCGGCCGCAGCGGCGGGTGTGGACGGCGCGCGGCTGCTGGTGGCCAGCGAGGTGGCGCGGCAGTACTTCGTGCTGCAGGGCGCGCAGGAGCGGCTGCGCATCGTGCAGGCGCTCGCGGCAGCCCAGCGCGAGACGGCCACGCGCGTGGAAAGCCGTCTGCGCGAAGGCCAGGCCAGCGCCTTCGACCTCGACCGCGCACGTGCCGAGGCCGATGCGCTCGACGCGCAAGTGCCTGCGCTGCAGATGCTGGCCGGTGTCTCGCAGACGCGATTGGCTGTGCTGTCGGGCCGCAACCCGTCGGAGCGCGTGGTCGGCGAGACCGCGCCGTTCAGCTGGCCCGCCGTGCGCGTCATGGGCACGGGCCAACCCAGCGACCTGCTGCGGCGCAGGCCCGACCTGATCGCCGCCGAGGCCCGGGTTGCCGCCGAGACGCTGCGCAGCGCCGAGGCCCGCGCTCAGTATTGGCCGAAGCTGTTCCTCAGCGCCCTGATCGGCCGCCAGGACCTGCAGCTGAACGCGCTCGATCTCGCGCCGGTGCACTTCTCGAACGTTGCCCTGGCTTTCACCGCACCGATCTTCAACGCCGGGCGCATCGACGCCGGCGTCCGCGTGCAGTCGGCGCGGGCGGACGAAGCGCTGCTGGCCTGGCAGAAGTCGGTGCTCGTGGCCGTGCAAGAGGTCGAAGACAGCCTGCTCGTGCGCAACGAGGAAGCCAAGCGAGCCGCTGCGCTGAGCAGCACCGCCGAGCATCGCCGCCGCTCGCTGCAGCGCGCTCAGTCGCTGCAGCGCGAGGGCCAGATCGATCTGCTCGTGCTGCTCGACGTGCAACGCTCGGTTCTGGCCAGCGAACTCGCCCTGTCGGACAGCCACCTTCAGCAGGCACTCGCCGACGTGCAACTCTATAAGGCACTCGGCGGCGGGTTCACCCCGGCACGGGCCCGCGCCGAAGTCAGCTCCATTTCCCAAAGGACGCCCCTGTGAACAAGACCTTCCCCACCGTGTCCCTGCTTGCCATCGTCGCCGTGTCTGTTCAGCTTGCCGCCTGCAGCGAACCGCCCGCGCCCCCCGCCCCTGTCAAACCGGTCTTCGTGACCACCGTGGGTGAAACCTCGTCCGTGCAGACGCGTGCATTCAACGGCGTGGTGCGCGCCCGCGTCGAAACCGACATGGGCTTTCGCACCGGCGGCAAGGTGCTGGACCGATTGGTCGAGCTCGGTGACGTCGTGAAGGCCGGACAACCGCTTGCCCGCCTCGACCCCACCGACTATCGGCTCGCCGTGAGTGCCGCCGCCGACCAGGTGCAGGCTGCTTCGGTGGATGCGCAGCAGGCCGCGTCCGACGAGGCGCGCTTTCGCCGGCTGCTGGCCGACGGCTCCGTGGGCGCAGCCGACCACGAACGCCAGAAGGCGCGCGCCGATGCGGCAGCCGCCCGACTCGATCAGGCGCGTCGGCAGCTCGAACTGACGCGCAACCGCGAGGGCTACGCCACGCTGGTGGCGCCCTACGCCGGCCTGGTCACCGCGCTGCGCTTCGAGCGCGGCCAGGTGGTCACCGAGGGCCAGCCGGTACTGTCGCTGGCCCGTGAAGGCGAACGCGAGATCGTCGCGGATCTTCCTGAAGAATGGGTGGGCCGGGTGCGCACCCTCGCCGCCGTGGCCACGCCGTGGAACGATGCAAAGTCGCCGCTGCGGCTGGTGCTGCGCGAACTCTCGCCGCTGGCCAGCGCACAGGGTCGCACCTTCCGCGTGCGCTACGCCGCAGCGCCGGAAGCGCGCGCGCAAGTCGCCGCTCTGCCGCTGGGCAGCACCATGCAGCTGAACCTGTCAGGGCCG
>JBDTXV010000039.1:0-10262 GCA_040006015.1 Caldimonas sp. | reverse complement strand
GGCGCTGCATGCAGCAGATCGGCATTGCGCGCGCCGAAATTCCAGACCCGGCGCATGAAGCGGTTCGCACCTTCGACGCCGGCGTCGTTCCATTCGAGCGTCTGCTCGGGCGGCGACGCGAACATCACGAAGAGCCGGGCCGTGTCGGCGCCGTAGCGATCGATCAGCTGCTGCGGATCGACGCCGTTGTTCTTGCTCTTGCTCATCGTGCCGAGACCTTCGTAGGTCACCGCAGAGCCGTCGCTTTTCAGGCGCGGCTCCGCGTCGGCGCCGGTCTCGACGTCGTCGGGCCAGAAATAGTCGATGCCGCCCTGCTCGGTCGGACGCGAGTAGATGTGGTTCAGCACCATCCCCTGCGTCAGAAGCTTCGTGAACGGCTCGTCGATCGAGACCAGCTTCAGGTCGCGCATCACCTTGGTCCAGAAGCGCGCGTAGAGCAGGTGCAGGATCGCATGCTCGATGCCGCCGATGTACTGGTCCATCGGCATCCAGTACCGCGTGCCGGCACCGACCATCGCGCTGTCCAGGCGAGGGTCGCAGTAGCGCATGAAGTACCACGAGCTGTCGACGAAGGTGTCCATCGTGTCCGTCTCGCGCTTCGCGGGACGGCCGCAGGTCGGGCAGGCGACGTTCAGGAAGGCGGCGTGCTTGTTGAGCGGATTGCCCGAGCCGTCGGGGATCAGGTCCTCCGGCAGGACGACGGGCAGGTCCTTCTCGGGCACCGGCACGACGCCGCAGACCTCGCAATGGACGATCGGGATCGGCGTGCCCCAGTAGCGCTGCCGGCTGATGCCCCAGTCGCGCAGGCGCCAGGTCGTGACCTTGCCGCCGAGGCCGCGATGCTCGAGCGCCGTCGCGATCGCATCGATCGCGACCCGATAGGCGAGCCCGCTGTAGTGGTCGGAATTGATCGTGACGCTCAGTTCGCCGCTCTCGTCCTTCAGCGCGTACCAGTCCTGCCAGCGGTCGTACGTGAAATGCGGTTCGCCGTCGACGTGGATCACCTGCAGGATGTCGAGGTCGTACTTCTTCGCGAACGCGAAGTCGCGCTCGTCGTGGCCGGGCACGCCCATCACGGCGCCGTCGCCGTAGTTCATCAGCACGTAGTTGCCGACCCAGAGCGGAATCTTCTCGTGCGTCAGCGGATGCTCGACCTTCAGGCCGGTCGCGACGCCTTTCTTCTCCTGCAGCGCGAGCTCGGCCTCGGTGGATCCGCCGGCCTTGCATTCGTCGAGGAACTTCGCGACATCGGGCTTCAGTGTCGCCGCATGCAGCGCGAGCGGATGCTCCGGCGCGACCGCGCAGAAGGTCACGCCCATGATAGTGTCGGCGCGCGTCGTGAAGACATGCAGGCGGCCGTCGCCGATCAGGTGGCCCTGCGCATCGCGGATCTTGTGCGTGAACGCGAAGCGCACGCCTTCGCTCTTGCCGATCCAGTTTTCCTGCATCAGCTTGACGCGCTCGGGCCAGCCGGGCAGGCCGCTCTGCACCTGCTCGAGCAGCTCGTCGGCGTATTGCGTGATCTTCAGGTAGTAGCCCGGGATCTCGCGGCGCTCGACCGGCGCGCCCGAGCGCCAGCCGCGTCCGTCGATGACCTGCTCGTTCGCGAGCACGGTCTGATCGACCGGGTCCCAATTGACGATCTGCGTGCGGCGTTCGGCGATGCCGGCTTCGAGCATCTTCAGGAACAGCCACTGGTTCCACTTGTAGTAGGCCGGAGAGCAGCTCGCGACCTCGCGGCTCCAGTCGATCGCGAGGCCCATCGCCTGCATCTGCTGCCTCATCGCGGCGATGTTGTCGTAGGTCCATTTCGCCGGCGGAACCTTGTTCTTGATCGCGGCGTTCTCGGCCGGCAGCCCGAACGCGTCCCAGCCCATCGGCATCAGCACGTTCATGCCCTTCATGCGCAGCTGGCGCGCGAGCATGTCGTTGATCGTGTAGTTGCGCACATGGCCCATGTGCAGCTTGCCGCTCGGGTACGGCAGCATCGAGCAGGCGTAGAACTTCGGCCGGGACGGGTCTTCGACGACGCGATAGGCCTCCGCCGCCGTCCACGCCGCCTGCGCTGCACGCTCGATTTCACGGGGGTTGAAGTCGGGGTCCATGGCAGCGTTGCAGGCTCGAAAGGTTTGCTTCGATTATAGGAACCGGTCCTCGTCCCTCATCGGCAGGAGACGCTTTGGGAACGGATTCCCTCGCCGGGGCGTCGCGCGCGCGGCCCCACATCGCGATGATCCGAAGCACGTCCCGCGCCGGAGGACGCTCTTCGAAGGAGAACACGATGCAGACATTGCGCCGCAAATTGCTGTTCGCACTGGCCGGCACGGCCGCGCTGGGACTCGCCTCGGCAGCGACGCGCGCCGCGGCCTCCGAGTCGGCGCGACGCGGAGGTTCGTTGCCGCCGTTGCTGCTCGCCGGAATCTACGGCGAGCATATCGACCCCGCGCGCTGTCTCGTCAGCGAGAAGTACGACGGCGTGCGCGCCTGCTGGGACGGCCGCGTGCTGCGCCATCGCAGCGGCCGTCCGGTCGCGGCCCCGCGCTGGTTCGTCGATCGCCTGCCGGAGGTCGCGCTCGACGGCGAGCTCTGGTTCGGACGCGGCCGCTTCGATGCATTGTCGACCGCGGTCCGCAAGGAGCGGCCCGACGACGCGCAGTGGCGCGAGATTCGCTACATGCTGTTCGAACTGCCGGGCGCGCGCGGCAACTTCGCCGAGCGCGCACAGGCGATCGAGCGCCTCGTCGCAGCGATCGGCTGGCCGCAGCTGCACGCGGTCGAGCAGGTGCGCGTGGCCGATCGATCGGCGCTGCGCCGGCGCCTTGACGAGACCGTCGCGATCGGCGGCGAGGGCCTGATGCTGCATCTCGCTTCGGCTCCCTACGCGACGGGGCGCAGCGACGTCCTGACCAAGCTGAAGCCGCACCGCGATGCCGAGGCGACGGTCGTCGGCTATCGCCGCGGCCACGGCAAGTACGCCGGCGATACGGGCGCGCTGACGCTGCGCACGCCCGAGGGGCGCAGCTTCCATCTCGGCAGCGGCCTTCCGGATGCGTTGCGCCGCAGTCCGCCGCCGATCGGCAGCAGCGTGACCTATCGTTACCATGATCTGAGCGCGACCGGGCTGCCGCGCTTCGCGAGCTTCGTGCGCGTCGACGAAGCGTTTTGAAGTCCTGCCGTCGATGCCGAATTCCAACCCGCAAGCCAGCACGCCCGATAGCGCGATCGCCCAGACGAAAGCCTGGGTCGAGCGCGTCGTGATCGGCCTGAACCTGTGCCCGTTCGCGAAAGCGGCGCAAGCGCACGGCCGGACGCGTTACGTCTGCAGCGATGCGGCCGAACCTGAGGCGCTGCTCGCCGCGTTCCGCGACGAGGTGCGGACGCTGCTCGGGACGCCGTCCGCCGATCTCGAGACGACCTTGCTGATCCATCCGTGCGTGCTCGGCGATTTCGACGACTACAACGATTTTCTCGACGTCGCCGATGCCGCGCTCGAAGCGCTCGGCGCGGTCGGCGTGCTGCAGGTCGCGAGCTTTCATCCGCAGTACCGCTTCGCCGGGACTGCCGCCGACGACATCACGAACGCGACCAACCGCTCGCCGCATCCGGTCCTGCAGTTGCTGCGCGAAGCGAGCGTTGATGCGGCGGTCGCGTCGTTTCCGGACGGCGCGGCGATCTACGAAGCCAACATCGCGACGCTGCGCCGGATCGGTCCCGAAGGCTGGGCCGCATTGCAGGCAGAGTGCAGCGCCGCAGCGGCCGGTGCGACCGACACGCTGCCGAGCGCGGACTGAAGCGGCGCCGGTTGCCGGGTTCGCGACGACCGCAATGGCGCTCGAGCGCCGACGACGCGGCCGCTCAGGGCTTCTTTGCCGGTGCCGCGGCGGGCACGGGATCGATGACGAATCCGACCCGGCTCAGGCCGGCCTGCTGCACGGTGCCGATCAACTCGGCGACCTGCCCGTACGGCACGCTCCGGTCGGCGCGCAACTGGACTTCGGTCTGCGGATTCCTGCGCGCCGCAGCGGCGACGCGCGCCGCGAAGGTCGCGGCGTCGACGGCCTCGTCGCCGAAATAGAGCCGGCCCTCGCGATCGAGCGCGACCGAAATGAATTGCGGCGCGTCGTTCGGCTGGCCCGCCTCAGTCTTCGGCAGGTCGAGCTTCAGGCTCGACGTCATCAGCGGCGCGGTGATCATGAAGATCACCAGCAGCACCAGCATCACGTCGATCAGCGGCGTCATGTTGATGTCGCTCATCGGCTGGATGCCGGGCGTGCGTTCGAGGCGTCCGAAAGCCATCGTCGCGGCCTCAGGCGTTCGCGCCGGCGTCGATGATCATCTCGCGCAGGTCGTGCGCGAAGCCTTC
Source organism: Caldimonas sp. (assembly GCA_040006015.1). Lineage (GTDB taxonomy): Bacteria > Pseudomonadota > Gammaproteobacteria > Burkholderiales > Burkholderiaceae_C > Schlegelella_A. The sequence continues at coordinate 5,899 of JBDTXV010000039.1, read as the reverse complement.
GAGCTCGGCCTCGCTCGCGGCGACGCGCTTGCCGAAGATGTTGTATGCGAGCACCGCGGGAATCGCGACCGCGAGGCCGGCGGCCGTCATCACCAGCGCCTCGCCGACCGGACCCGAGACACGCTCGATCGTGATCGTGCCGGCGGCCGAGATGCTGATCAGCGCGTGGTAGATGCCCCAGACGGTCCCGAACAGGCCGATGAACGGCGCCGTGCTGCCGATCGAGGCCAGCAGCACCTGGCCGAACTGCAGGTGCTGCAGCACGTCGTGCAACGAGTCGCGCAGGCGCCGCGTCAGCTGCGAATCGGCGTGGCCCTTGGCTTCGAGCGTGCCGCCCGGCGGCGCCGCGACCGCGGCGGCGAGCAGCGGCATCAGTACCGCCTCGCGATCGAACGCCGCGAGCTGCTCGCGCCCGGCATCGATCGACGGCGCGGCCCAGAACGCCGGCACGGCGCGCGACAAGTCGGCGCCCACGCGGCGCAGCAGCCAGCTCTTCCAGAGGATCACGACCCAGGCGCTGACCGACATCACGAGCAGCAGCGCGGCGACGCTGCGCGTGATGAAGTCGCCCTGCGACCAGAAGTGGCCGAAGCCGGTCATCTCGAAGAAACCGGCGGTGGAGCTGTCGCCGCGCTCGGCCGGCCGGCGATCGACGGCGCCGCGAGCCCGCTCATGCCGGCGGCGCCTCGGGCATGTCGGCGAAGCCGAGCACCTGATCCATTCCGTAGAGACCGCGCGTGCGCGCCGCGACGAAGCGCGCCGCCCTCAGGCTGCCTTCGGCGTACGTCGCGCGACTGGCGGAGCGGTGCGTGATCTCGATGCGTTCGCCGTTGCCGGCGAAGAGCACGGTGTGGTCGCCGACGATGTCGCCGCCGCGGATGCTGGCGAAGCCGATCGTGCGCGGATCGCGCTCGCCGTGGTCGGGCGCCGTGTAGCCGTCGCGCCCATAGACCGCGCATTCCTTCAGATCGCGACCTGACGCGGCGGCGACGACTTCGCCCATCTTCAGCGCGGTGCCGCTCGGCGCATCGATCTTGTGGCGATGGTGGGCCTCGATGATCTCGACGTCGAAGCCGTCGTTGAGCGCCCGCGCGGCCGTGTCGAGCAGCTTCAGCACGACGTTGACGCCGACGCTCATGTTCGGCGCCATCACGATCGCGATCTGTCTGGCGTGATCGGCGATCTCGGCCTGCTGCGCGGCGCTGAAGCCGGTCGTGCCGATCACCATCCGGATGCCGAGCTCGCGGCAGACGGCCGCGTGCGCGAGCGTGCCTTCGGGCCGCGTGAAGTCGATCAGCACCTGCGCGCCGGCGAGCCCGGCACGCAGATCCGACGTAATGCGCATACCGCTCGAACCGGGCACGAGCTCGCCGAGGCCGGGGCTTGCCGCGGCGTCGAGTGCGCCGGTGAGAACCATATCAACGCTCGCGCCGATCGCATCGATCAGCGTGCGGCCCATTCGCCCGGACGCCCCGGCGACCGCGAGGCGCAGCTTCGGCGCAGCGGCGGGGTCGGCCGGCGCCGTCGTCATGGCGCCGTCGGCTCGAGCGGCGGGTAGGTGCGCGCGGCGACGTCCGGAACCGCGTCGGTCGCGGTCGGGCGCGTCGGAACCGGCAGCGCTTTGCGCTGCTCGTCGGTCAAGGTCAGCGTCGGCACGTTGCGCGCCGGCTTTTCGGTGTCGATCGACGCGACGAACTCACGCTCGCCGGGCAGCTCGCCGCCGGTTTCCATGCTCTTGAGCACTTCGCCGTCGAACAGCACGACGACCGCGCGGGCCTGCGGCGCAGCGCCCTGACGCCGGATCGAGAACACGTAGTCCCAGCGATCGGTGTGAAACGCGTCGGTCAGCAGCGGCGAGCCGAGCACGTCGCGAACCTGGGCCCGGCTCATGCCCGGCTTGATCAACGCGGCTTGCTCCTTCGTGATCACGTTGCCCTGCACGATCTCGAGACGGTACGGCGTGATCTTGCCGAGCACGCTGTCGGAGGATTGCAGCGACGCACAGCCGGCCATCGGCGCGACGCAAAGCAGGAGGCTGAACGCCCGGGTCGGGCGGGAAAAACGGAAGGCACTCATGGGCTGGATGAGGCGCGCCGTCGACCGACGCCAACCTCGATATGATGTCCCGATTCTAGCGTCCGGCCCTCGTGCCACCGCTCACGCGTCCGACGTGAGCAGGCCCGGCCGCCGCCCCCGAGACCATGACGCACGCCGACGAACTGAAGAACAGCGGATTGAAGGCGACGCTGCCGCGCATCAAGGTGCTCGAGGTGTTCCAGAAGACGACGCAGCGCCACATGAGCGCCGAGGACGTCTACAAGGTGCTGCTCGCCGAGGATGCCGATGTCGGCCTCGCGACCGTCTATCGCGTGCTGATGCAGTTCGAGCAGGCCGGCATTCTGTCGCGCACGCACTTCGAGACCGGCAAGGCAGTGTTCGAGCTGAACGAGGGCAAGCACCACGATCACCTCGTCTGCCTCGACTGCGGCCGGGTCGAGGAATTCTTCGATGCCGAGATCGAGAAGCGCCAGCGCAGCGTCGCGCAGACGCGCGGCTTCGAGCTGCAGGACCATGCGCTCGCGCTGTACGCCGCCTGCACGAAGAAGAACTGCGCGCACCGCTCGCGTTAGCCCGTAGCAAGCGGCGAATGCCGCGCCGGCGTCAGCCGGGCTCGGGCTTCTGCATCGCCTTGTGGTGGCGCTCGACGAATTCCTTGTACGTGTCGATCCCGCGCAGTTGCAGGATCGTGTTGCGGACCGCGGCCTCGACCAGCACCGCGAGGTTGCGCCCGGCATCGACCGCGATCACGGTCTTGCGCACCGGCACGTCGAGGATGTCCTCGTTCAGCGGCTCGTACGGCAGACGCTCGAATTCGCGGTCCATCGTTTCCTTGCGCACCAGGTGGACGATCAGCTTCAGCCGCATTTTCCGGCGCACCGCGGTTTCGCCGAAGATCGCCTTGATGTCGAGCAGGCCGATGCCGCGCACCTCGAGCAGGTTCAGCAGCAGCTCGGGGCAGCGGCCTTCGAGCGCGGTCTGCGAAACCCGGTACAGATCGACCGCATCGTCGGCGACGAGGCCGTGGCCGCGCGAGATCAGCTCGAGACCGAGCTCGCTCTTGCCGAGTCCCGATTCGCCGGTCAGCAGCACGCCGAGGCCGAGGATGTCCATGAAGACGCCGTGGCGCGTCGTGCGTTCGGCGAAATGCTGGCCCAGATAGCCGCGCACGACGTCGATCACGTGGCCGGCCGATTCGCCGGTGACGAACAGCGGGATGTCGGCGCGGTCGCACATCGCGACGAGCTTGTCGGGTGGCACCTGCGCATCGGCGACGATCAGCACCGGCGGCTCGAGCGTGACGATGCGCGAGATGCGCCGCTCGGCGACTTCGGCCGAGTCTTCGTTCAGGTAGGCGACCTCGCGCCGGCCGACGATCTGGACCCGATACGGGTGAATGTAGTTCAGGTAGCCGACCAGATCGGCCGACGACTGCGCCGCGCGCACCGCGGTCTCGTCGAAGCGCCGCTCGGGATGCGCGTGCCCGGCGATCCATTCCCAGTGCAGCGCCGGGCGGTGTTCCTCGAACAGCGCCTCGGCGCTGATGACGGTCGGCTTCACGCGCCCGCCGCTTCGCGTGCGTGCCGGACGTTCACGCGACCGATTTGAGCGGCTCCCACGCGGCGATCAGCTTGTGCACGGCGGCCGCATCGGACTCGGTCTTCAGGCGCTCGCGCAACTCGCGGTCCGACAGCATCTCGGCGATCTCGGACAGGATCTCGAGGTGACGCTGCGTCGCCGCTTCGGGCACCAGCAGGAAGATCAGCAGGCCGACCGGCTCGTCGTCCGGCGCATCGAACGCAATCGGCTGGCGCACGCGCAGCACCGCGGCGAGCGGATTCTTCAACCCCTTGATCCGGCCGTGGGGGATCGCGACGCCGTGGCCGAGTCCGGTCGAGCCGAGGCGCTCGCGCGCGAACAGGTTGTCGGTGACGGTCGCACGCGCGATCGCGTGCTGGTTCTCGAACAGGAGTCCGGCGTGCTCGAACGCGCGCTTCTTGCTGGTGGCGTCGACGTCGACAAGGACGTTGACGGCGGGCAGGATGGCTGCAAGGCGATTCATCGACTCGGCCGGGCTCGTGGCCCGGCATGCCCGTCGTCAAAATGACGGGGTGATGAATTATGGCGGCGCGTGCGCGGCGCGGAAGAGTCCCGGCGACGAACGGGGTCTGATTCGGGGCGGATGCTGCGAGGCGGCAACAGAGCCTACGGCCCGGCGGCCTTCTCCTCTCACGTCATGAAAAAGGGCGGCCGCAGCGCCTTTCGCCAATCGAGCTCCCAAGCTCAGGGGATCGCATCGAGGCGCTTCGGCGCCGCGTGATGGTGGTCCTGCACCTTGTCCTTGTGGCGGCATACCTGGCGATCGAGCTTGTCGATCAGCTGATCGATCGCCGCATAAAGATCTTCGCTCGCATGTTCGACGAAGATGTCCTTGCCCTTCACATGCAAGGTCACCTCGGCCTTCTGTCGCCGTTCCTTCTCGGTCAGCTTCTCTACCGACAGCAGCACATTGATGTCGACGACCTGATCGAAATGGCGCGTGATGCGATCCATTTTGGTAAGCACATACTCCCTCAGAGCGGGAGACACGTCGAGATGATGACCGCTGATCGTCAGGTTCATGAGGTTCCTTTCGCGGGATGGGGGTCGACGACCGGGGAGTGAACGCGCAGCAGGATGCGCTGGGTTCGTCCGGACCAGTGTGCCAACGATCCGCGGGGCTGACAAGCCGATGACACCATTCTTCACAGGGTGCCGGTCGCGCGCGGCGCGGCCGGGCTATCCTCCGAAGTCGGTGGCGCGCGGCCGCGGCTCTTGCGAGCCTCGACGATCGGCCGCTTTCGATCGATCGGTCTGCAACCGTTCACGAACCGGCCCTCTCGCATCGACGCAAGCGTCCGGCGCGTTCGGCCCGGGCTCGCCTTCGCCTCGGATTCGCGCAAGCCTGATGCGATAATTTGCGGTCGCATCAACGGGCATTTTCTTGGACATCCCGCACCCTCGGTGACCGTCCGCCCCAGCGCATGCGGCGCCCGCGGGCGCCTGCGGCGATCGGGGTGAGGCGGTCACGACCCTTCACCCCACAGCACGCAGACCGCATCGGTCGGACTGCCTCGCGCGCCGGAGAGTTGCATGCTGAACGTGTTCACGCTGGCCAACGGCCGGCTGTTCCAGGAAGAGATCGAAAGCCTCGAAGCGCTCGGCGGCGTGAAGCCGGTCTGGGTCGATCTCGACGCGCCGACCGACGAAGAGAAGGGCTGGATCGCGCAGCATTTCGGCGTCGCGATACCCGAGGACGCGGTCGACGACGATCTCGAGGAGTCGGCCCGCTTCTACGAGGAAGACAACGGCGAGCTGCACATCCGCTCCGACTTCCTGATCGACGACGGCGCGACCCCGCGCAACGTGCGCGTCGCGTTCATCCTGCATCGCAACGTGCTGTTCTCGGTGCACGGCGAAGAGCTGCCGGTGTTCCGGCTGCTGCGTCTGCGCGCGCGGCGCATCCCGGCATTGATCGAGGATGCGAAGGACGTGCTGTTGAAGCTCTACGACGCCGATGCCGAATACTCGGCCGACGCGCTCGAAGGCGTCTACGACAAGCTCGAGGCGGTCAGCGCGCGCGTGTTGCGCCAGGAAGTCAACGACCAGGCGGCCGGCGAGGCGCTTTCGGCGATCGCACGCGAGGAAGACCTGAACGGCCGGATCCGGCGCAACGTGATGGACACCCGCCGCGCGGTCAGCTTCATGATGCGCAGCCGGATGCTGAACGCCGAGCAGTTCGAGGAAGCGCGCCAGATCCTGCGCGACATCGATTCGCTCGACAGCCACAGCACGTTCCTGT
>JBDTXV010000038.1:0-10325 GCA_040006015.1 Caldimonas sp. | reverse complement strand
CGAGCGTCACCGCGAGGCCGTTGCGGCCGGCGCGGCCGGTGCGGCCGATGCGGTGGACGTAGTCTTCCGGCTTCATCGGCAGGCCGTAGTTGATCACGTGGCTGATGCTCGGCACGTCGATGCCGCGCGCCGCGACGTCGGTCGCGATCAGCACCTTCAGCTGGCGCGAGCGCAGGCCCTGCAGCACGCGGTTGCGGCGCCCTTGCGGCATGCCACCGTGCAGCGACGCGACCGCATGGCCCATGTCGGCGAGGCGGTCGGCGAGCCAGTCGGCGTCGCGCTGCGTGCTCGTGAAGACGAGCGCCTGCTCCATCTCGCGCTGCGTCAGCAAGTGGTCGAGCAGCGCGTTCTTGTGCGTGCCGTTGTCGGCCCAGTGCAGGCGCTGCTCGATGTTCTCGTGCGTGTCGGTGTGCGACGCGACGTCGATGCGCTTCGGGTCGCGCAGCAGGTTCTGCGCGAGCCGGCCGACGTGGCCGAGGAAGGTCGCGCTGTACATCATCGTCTGGCGCGCCGCCGGCACGTGGTCGGCGATCGTCGTGATGTCGTCGATGAAGCCGAGGTCGAGCATCCGGTCGGCTTCGTCGAGAACGAGCATCTCGACGTTCTCGAGCACGGCCTTGCCGGTCTGCAAGTGATCGAGCAGGCGTCCCGGCGTCGAGATCAGGATGTCGAGCGGACCGCGCAGCGCCTGGATCTGCGCCGGATACGGAACGCCGCCGACGACGGTCGCGACGCGCAGGCCCTGAACGTGCCGGCCGTACATCGCCGCGGCCTTCGCGACCTGCATCGCCAGCTCGCGGGTCGGCGTCAGCACCAGGATGCGCGGACCGTAGATGACGCCGCGCTCGCGCCGCTGCGCCGGATCGGCGCGCGCGACGAGGATGCGCTGCAGCGCCGGGAGGATGAACGACGCGGTCTTGCCGCTGCCGGTGCTCGACGACACCATCAGGTCGGCGCCTTGCAGCGCCGGCGGGATCGCGGCCGCCTGGACGGTCGTCGCGCTGGCGTAGCCGGCATCGGCGACCGCGCGGGTCAGGGCTTCTTGCAAGCCGAGGGTTTCGAAGGTCATCTTCTGCTTTCTGAACACGCACCGGCCGGCGCCGCATCGAGCGGCAGGCAAAAGCCGAGCTGTCGTCACGATTTCGTGACGACGGAAAAGTCGCTGGGGAGAAGGTCCGAACCGGCACCCGGGGCGGGCACCGCGAAGTCGGGAACAGTCAAAGCGACGGCATCGCCGCCGACCGGTCCCGTGCAGGGTTCGAACAAGCCGCGCGGCGGACCGCGGGAAGACTCGATGAGGTCAGAGGGGATGAACGAATCGCCAACCAACCGTCTGGCGAAGCTCTTATTCTAACGCAGTTCGGGTTTACGCGTATGCGTGGACAGTGTGTCGCACACATTACCCCGCATCGTCATCGCGTCGAATTCACGGCCGCAGCAGATGCTCGCGGTAGTACGCCAGCTCCTCGATCGATTCCTCGATGTCGGCAAGCGCGGTGTGGGCCTGGGCCTTGCGGAAGCCGGCCATGATCTCGGGCTTCCAGCGCCGCGCCAGTTCCTTCAGCGTGCTGACGTCGAGGTTGCGATAGTGGAAGAACGCTTCGAGCCGCGGCATCGTGCGGGCGAGAAAACGGCGGTCCTGGCAGATGCTGTTGCCGCACATCGGCGACTTTCCCTTCGGCACATGACGCTGCAGGAAATCGATCACGAGCTCTTCGGCCCGCGCCTCGTCGACGCTCGACGCCTTGACGCGATCGACCAGTCCGCTGCGGCCGTGCGTGCCCTTGTTCCACGCATCCATCGCATCGAGCGTCGCGTCGCTCTGGTGGATCGCGAAGACCGGGCCCACGGTGCGGGCACCGAGCTGGGTATCGGTGACGACGACCGCGACCTCGATGATGCGGTCCTTGTCGGGGTCGAGGCCGGTCATCTCGAGATCGATCCAGACCAGATTCAGCTCACTGCTCTGCAACGCGGTCGCGTCAGCAGCGCCGTCGTTCGTACCTGCACTCATCGGAACCCTTCGAAATAGTCGGTTGCGCGGTCGCGGACCTGGGTCGGGGAACCGCAGCGGAATCGGGCTCGCGTCCGACTCGATCGCGGTTCGAGCCGCGAGCCTACACTGCTCGCGATGCAAGTCGCGTTCTACCTGACCCTGATCTTCGCGCTGGCGCTCGTCCTCTCGCTGAGCCTGAAATTCTGGCTGACGACGCGTCAGATCCGCCACGTCGCGGCGCATCGCGACCGCGTGCCCGACGCGTTCCGCGCAACGGTCCCGCTCGACGCGCATCAGCGCGCCGCCGACTACACGCTCGCGAAAGCGCGCTTCGGCCTGCTCGGCGCCGCGTTCGCGGCCGCGGTGCTGCTCGGCTGGACCCTGCTCGGCGGCCTCGACGCGCTGAACGCCGCGCTGCGCGACGCGATCCAGCCGCGCTGGGGCGATCTCGTCTATCAACTCGCGCTGCTCGCTGCGTTCGCAATGATCGGCGGCCTGCTCGAGTTGCCGTTCGACCTCTACGGGACGTTTCGCATCGAGCAGCGTTTCGGCTTCAACCGGATGACCTGGAAGCTCTACTTCGCCGACATGGCGAAGGGTCTCGTCGTCGGCGCGGCGATCGGCTTGCCGCTCGCCGCCGCGATGTTGTGGATCATGGCGGCGACCGGCCCGACGTGGTGGCTCTGGGCCTGGGCCGCGTGGATGGCATTCAACATGGCGGCGCTGGTGCTCTATCCGACGCTGATCGCACCGCTGTTCAACCGCTTCGAGCCGCTCGCCGACGGTTCGCTGAAGGAACGGGTGCAGACGCTGATGGCACGCTCCGGCTTCGCCGCGAAGGGCCTGTTCGTGATGGACGGCAGCAAGCGCTCGGCCCATGCGAACGCGTATTTCACCGGTTTCGGTGCCGCCAAGCGAGTCGTCTTCTTCGATACGCTGCTGCAGAAGCTGCTGCCGGGCGAAGTCGTCGCGGTGCTCGCGCACGAGCTCGGCCACTTCCGCCACCGCCATGTGACGAAGCGGATCGCGACGATGTTCGCGCTCAGCCTCGCCGGCTTCGCGCTGCTCGGCTGGCTTGCGACGCAAAGCTCGTTCTATGCCGGACTCGGTGTCGCGCCGTCGATCGGCGCCGCCAACGATGCCGTCGCGCTGCTGCTGTTCCTGCTCGTCGCGCCGGTGTTCGGCTTCTTCGTTTCGCCGCTGTTCACGCGGGTCTCGCGCCGCCACGAATTCGAGGCCGATGCCTACGCCTGCGCGCACGCCGACGGCCGCGACCTCGCCGCGGCGCTGTTGAAACTGCACGAGGACAATGCCGCGACACTGACGCCGGACCCGGTCTACGTCCGCTTCTACTATTCACATCCGCCGGCGACCGAGCGCCTTGCCGCGATCGGCGCAGCGGTTCCTGCCTGAGGTCAGAGATGAGCAACCTTCTGCATGCGCGCTGCCGAGACGACGTCGCCGCGATGAGCGACAACGAGATCCGCGATCACCTGGCCCAGCTCAGCGGCTGGCACCTGGGCGGCGATGCGATCGAGAAAACCTTCGCGTTCAAGAACTATCTCGAGACGATCGCTTTCGTCAACGCGCTGGCGTGGATCTGTCACACCGAAGACCATCACCCCGAGCTGCGGGTCACCTTCGATCGCTGCGTCGCCCGCTTCTCGACCCACTCGGTCTCCGGCATTTCGCGCAACGATTTCATCTGCGCGACGAAGGCCGACGCGCTGGTGTCGTTCATCGGCTGAGGCTGCGTTGACGCACGCGGTCGAGCTCGACATCGGACTCGTCGTCGCCGGACACGGCCGCCACTACGTCGTCGAGACGCCGGAGGGCAAGCGCCTCACCTGTCACCCGCGCGGCAAGAAGAGCGACTGCGTCGTCGGCGATCGCGTGCGCTGGCAGGTCTCGGGCGACGAAGGCGTGATCGAGCATGTCGAGCCGCGCCGCAACCTGCTGTTCCGGCAGGACGAGTGGAAGACGAAATCGTTCGCCGCGAATCTCGACCAGCTGCTCGTGCTCGTCGCCGCGGAACCGGTCTTCAGCGAGTCGCAGCTCGCCCGCGCGCTGATCGCCGCCGAGAGCGCCGAAATTCCAGCGCGAATCGCATTGAACAAGGCTGATCTTCCGGCGATCGCCGCGGCGCGCGAACGCCTCGTGCCGTATGCGCGGATGGGCATCGAAGTGCACGAGGTCGCGCTGAAGGCCGAGCCCGGAGAGGCGCGTGCGCTGCTCGAGCCGCTGCTGGCGGGTCGCGCGACCTTCGTGCTGGGCCCGAGCGGCACCGGCAAGAGCACGCTGATCAACCTGCTCGCTCCGGACGCTCGAGCCCAGGTCGGCGAGGTTTCGCAGGCGCTGAACTCGGGCCGCCACACGACGACGACGACGCAGTGGTACTGGCTCGATCCGGCGCGTACGACCGCATTGATCGATTCGCCCGGCTTCCAGGAATTCGGCCTGCGCCAGATCGACGCGCAGCAGCTGCCGGGGCTGATGCCCGATCTTCGCGGGCATGCGAAGGCCTGCCGCTTCTACAACTGCACCCACCGGCACGAACCGGACTGCGGCGTGCGCGCCGCGCTCGAGCGCGGCGAGATCGGCGAGGCCCGTTACCGGATCTATCGCGAGATCCTCGACGAGCTGGTGCAGCGCTGACGATTGGCCGCGTCAGCCGACCAGATTGGCGAGCGACAGCAGCGCGAGCAGCAGCATCCACAACACGACCGAGCGCCAGACCAGGCCGACGACGCTGCGCAGATGCGCCATCACCGGCGGTTCGCCGGTCGTCGACCCATCGGCGGCGGCGGCTTCGGGCGGAGCGCCGGCCTCGAAGGTCTGCGATCGATCCGGCGTGACGCCCGGCGCCGCGGCGCCGCCGAGCTGCACGCCGACCGCGCCGGCCGCGGCCGCGAGGATCACGCCCTCGTTCGGATATTTCCACAGCCACGCATCGCGGCGCCAGCAGTTGATCGCCTCCTCGAAATTGCCGACGACCGCGAAGCCGAACGCAGTCAGGCGTGCCGGAACATGGTCGAGCAGGTCGAAGAGCTGTTGCGACAGCCGCATCAGACGCTCGTTCGCCGGCGCACCCGAGGTCCGGCTCTTGAAGGCCCAATAGCGGCTCGCGAATTCGGCCATCCGGTAGAGCACAGCGCCGGCTGGACCGAAGCCGAAGCTCGACAGCAGCACGAACCAGAAGAACACGCCGAACATGTGGCGGTGGGCCGCGAGCAGCGAGTGCTCGATCACGTGGCGCAGCAATTCGCTGCGCGGCAGCTCGCTCGCATCGAGATGGCGCCATTGCGCGAGCAGCTGTCGCGCCTCGGTCTCGTCGCCGCGCTCGAGCGCATCGCGGATATCGGTGAAGTAGTGGCTGAACTGGCGAAAGCCGAGCGTCAGATACAGCACCGCGACGTTGAAGACCAGCGCGAGCAGCACGCTGAGCCGATTCGCCGCGGCGTAGAACCCCCACGCGGCGATCGCCGGGAGCAGTGCGGTTATCGCCCAGACGACCCAGGCGTGCTGATCGCGTCCGGCATCGAAGTTGCGCGCGGTCCAGCGCATCCAGCTCGTCAGCGCGTCGTGAACGACGTTGCCGCGCGGCAGCGGCTTCACTTGCTCGATCAGCAGCGCGAACAAGACGGCGAAGAAACTCATGCGCGCCGATGATACCGGCGGGGTTTTATCCAGACTCGCTATCGCTGCGAAGACGCGGCGCGATCAGGCCGCGAGCAGCCTGTAGAGGTTGCGCAGCATCGCCGCGGTCGCGCCCCAGATGAAGAAGCGCTGCGCGCGCCCCTGCTCGTCGGCGCCGTGCCACGGCATCGACAGAAACTCGCGCCGCACGCCGGCGACCTCGACGCCGTGGCGGCGGTGGTTTGCCGGATCCATCAGGAACGCGAGCGGCACTTCGAAGACCGCAGCGACTTCGAACGGATCGACGCGCAGCTCGAGGTCCGGATGCACGAGTCCGACGACCGGCGTGACGATGAAACCGGTGCTGGTCGTGTACGTCGGCATCGCGCCGAGCACTTCGACCTGCGCGGCCTCGAGCCCGATCTCTTCGTGGGCCTCGCGCAGCGCGGTCGCCGCAGCGCCGCTGTCTTCGGGCTCGGCTCGGCCGCCCGGGAAGCTGATTTGCCCCGGATGGTGCGTCAAATGGTCGGTGCGTTGCGTCAGCAGCACCGTGATCTCGTCGCGCCGGACCAGCGGCACCAGCACCGACGCATGCACCAGCTCGCGCCCGCTCGACCGTGTTTCGACCTTGATCTCGGGCGACCAGACCGGCGGCACCTGGAACCGCTCGCGCAGCGCCGACGGCGACAGGTGCGCGAGGCGGACCGCCGGCAGGTGATCGTCGACGCCGAGGACCGGCAGCTCCTGCGGATTGAAGCTCAGCGCCATCGCCGCGGAAACGGGCCCGTCCTATCGCGGACGGCATTCGGCGAGACCGAATGCACGGACCTCGTCAGGCCAGTTTTTCCTTGATGCGGGCCGACTTGCCCGAACGCTCGCGCAGGTAGTAAAGCTTCGCACGCCGGACATCGCCGCGGCGCTTCACGTCGATCGACGCGATCAACGGGCTGTAGGTCTGGAACGTGCGCTCGACGCCTTCGCCGCTCGAGATCTTGCGCACGATGAAGCTCGAATTCAGGCTGCGGTTGCGCTTCGCGATCACGACGCCTTCGAACGCCTGGATCCGCTTGCGCGTCCCTTCGACGACGTTGACGTTGACGATCACGGTGTCGCCGGGCGCAAACGCGGGAATCGTCTTGCCGAGGCGGGCGATTTCCTCGCGCTCGAGGGTCTGGATCAGGTCCATCATTTCTCCTGTGATCGTGCGACGCGCTGAGTGTTGCTGTCGGGAACCCGCGGGTGCCGCCGGCGTGCAGAGGATCGAAAAGCCTTCGATTATAGCCGGAGCGAGGCCAGGAAGCGCTCGTCGCTCGAGTCGAACCGTCCGCGGGCGCGCGCGGCATCGATCAGATCGGGGCGGCGCCGCGCCGTCAGCTCGAGGGCGCGCTCGCGCCGCCAGCGCGCGATCGCCGCGTGGTTGCCAGAGAGGAGCACCTCGGGCACGTCGCCGCCGGCCGCGAGCCGCTCGGGCCGGCTGTAGTGAGGACCTTCGAGCAAGCCGTCGGAAAAACTGTCCTGGCGATGCGATTCCGGATCGCCGAGCACCCCTTCCTGCAGCCGCGCGACCGCATCGAGCAGCGCGAGCGCCGGCAGTTCGCCCCCCGACAGCACGAAATCGCCGAAGCTCAATTCGACGTCGACATGGCGTTCGATGAAGCGCTGGTCGATGCCTTCGTAGCGGCCGCAAAGCAGGATCGCTCCGGGGCCCGCGGCAATTTCCTCGACGACTCCCTGATCGATGCGGCGCCCGACCGGCGTGAAATGAACCAGCGGCGCCGGCTGCGTTTCGGCCCGCGCGCTGCGGATCGCCGCGAGCGCACGCTCGAGCGGCTCGACCCGCATCACCATCCCCGGACCGCCGCCGTACGGGCGATCGTCGACGCGTCGGTGCGGTCCGTCGGCGAAATCGCGCAACGGCCAGAGCCGGACTTCGACCTTGCCGTCCTCGTATGCGCGCCGCGTGACGCCTTGGGTCAGCGGCGCCGCGAACAGATCCGGGAACAGCGTGACGACATCGAAGCGCATCGCTCGGCGCTCAGAAATCGAGGCCCCAGTCGACCGTGATCCGGCGCTGCTCGAGGTCGACGGCATCGACATAGGCGGAGACGAACGGGATCAGACGTTCTGCGTCCGCACCGGAAGCGATCTCGTCGGGCACGACCCGCAGCACGCTGTGCGGACCGGTGTCGAGCAGGCCCGCGATGGTGCCGAGCCGAGCGCCGTCGCGATTCACGACGTCGAGGCCGATCAGATCGGCCCAGTAGTACTCGTCCTTGCCGGTGACCGGAAACGACGACCGACCGACAAAGATGCGCGCGCCGCGCAAAGCTTCGGCCGCGTTGCGATCGGCGATGCCTTGCGGCGCGGCGACGATCGCGTCGCCGTGGCCGCGCAGGTCGGTGATCGTCAGCGACGCCGGAAAGCGGACCAGCGCAGCCGAGGCGCCGAGGACGTGCGGTTCCGGCGGCCGGATATGCCAGTGCCTCGACGCGAACAGGGCCTGCGGATCATTCGAAAACGGCTGGACCTTGATCCAGCCCTTGACGCCCCAGGCGTCGACGACGCGGCCGACTTCGAGCGCGTCGACGGGCCACGGCGGCTCGGCTGCCGCGGAAATGCCGGCGGCGCTCATGGCCGACGCGGCAGAGAGAACTAGGCGGCCGCCTTGGCCTGAGCGACGAGGCGCTCGACCGTCGGCGAGAGCTGCGCGCCGTGGCCGGTCCAGTGCTCGATCCGGTCGAACGCGACCCGCAACGGCTGCTCGGCGCCCGAGGCGACCGGGTTGTAGAAACCGACGCGCTCGATGAAGCGGCCGTCGCGGCGCAGGCGCGAATCGGCGACGACGATGTTGAAGAACGGACGCTTCTTCGCGCCCCCACGCGCCAGGCGAATCACGACCATGACTGTTTCCCCGAGGTTTTCGAAAGCTAGGGCCGTGGCACCGGAGAACCGGCAGGCCAGGCGGAACCGCGCATTATAAACTCCTGCACTGACCTCCGCCATGACAAACCCGGCCCGCCTCTTGATCCGCCCCAGCAGCGCCGAAGACCTGCCGGCGATCACCGCGATCTACGGCTGGAACGTCGCGAACGGCACCGGCACGTTCGAACTCGAGCCGCCCGACATCGACGAGATCGTGCGGCGCCGCGACGACGTGGTGGCGAAAGGCCTGCCGTGGCTCGTCGCCGAACGCGCCGGCAATGTGCTCGGCTATGCCTATGCGAACCACTTCCGGCCGCGCCCTGCGTACCGCTTCTGCGTCGAGGATTCGATCTATCTCGGCGCCGACGCGGTCGGCTGGGGCATCGGCCGGCTGCTGCTGGCCGAATTGCTGTCCCGTTGCGAAGGCGCCGGCGCACGCCAGATGCTCGCGGTAATCGGCGACTCGGCGAATGCGGCGTCGATCGCGGTTCATCGCGCGCTCGGCTTCGAGCCGGTCGGCACGATGAAGTCGGCCGGCTGGAAGTTCGATCGCTGGCTCGACGTCGTGCTGATGCAAAGGCAGCTCGGTCTCGGCGATTCGGCGGTGCCGGTCGAAACACCGGGATGAACGCGGCGCGGCGCGACGGCCGCTCGAAAACGATCGCGACCTGGCTCGCGCTCCTCGGCGGCAGTCTCGGGCTGCATTGCTTCTACCTGAACGGAGCGGGCGACCGGCGCGGCTGGCTGCTCTGGTTGCCGTCGCTCGCCGGCGCGTACGGCGTATACCGGATGCGCACGCTCGGCCAGGACGACCGGCTGGCCTGGCTGCTGATCCCGCTGCTCGGTCTCGTGCTCGCCGGAACGATGCTGAGCGCAATCGTCTACGGGCTGATGTCGGACGAGCGCTGGCGCGCACGCCACGACCCGGCCGGGACCGGCGCTTCGGTGCCGGCTTTGAACGTGTTCGGCGCGGTCGCCGCGCTGGCTCTCGGCGCGACTGCGCTGATCGCGACGATCGCGTTCGTCGCGCAGCGCTACTTCGAATATCACGCTCCGCAGCGTCCCGCCGCGGTCGCCACGGATCAATCGAAGAGCCAGAGACTCGCGCCGTAGAACAGCGCGGCGACGAGCGCCGACGCCGGAATCGTCAGGATCCAGGCCCAGACGATGTTGCCGGCGACACCCCAGCGGACAGCCGACGCGCGCCGCACCGAGCCGACGCCGACGATCGCGCCGGTGATCGTGTGCGTCGTCGAGACCGGCACACCGAGTGCGGTCGCGAGAAAGAGCGTCATCGCGCCGCCGGTCTCGGCGCAGAAGCCGCCGACCGGTTTCAGTTTCGTGATCTTCTGGCCCATCGTCTTGACGATGCGCCAGCCGCCGAACATCGTGCCGAGGCCGATCGCGATGTAGCAGCACCAGATCACCCACGTCGGCGGCATCGCCGCGCCGGCGCTGGCGTAGCCCGAGGCGATCAGCAGCATCCAGATGATGCCGATCGTCTTCTGCGCGTCGTTGCCGCCGTGGCCGAGGCTGTACAGACCGGCCGACACCAGCTGCAGACGACGGAACAGGTTGTCGACCTTCAGCGGCGACGCACGCCGGAAGATGTGCGCGACCGCGACCATCGACAGCGAGCCGAGCAGGAAACCGAGCAGCGGCGAGACGAAGATGAACAGCACCGTCTTCCAGATCCCGGCGGCGATCAGGGCGCCGGCGCCGGCCTTCGCGATCACCGCGCCGACGATGCCGCCGATCAGCGCATGCGACG
>JBDTXV010000037.1:0-10386 GCA_040006015.1 Caldimonas sp. | reverse complement strand
CATAGCCGCGCGAGACGCTCTTCAGCTTGTCGAAGAAGTCGAGCACGATCTCGGCCAGCGGCATCTCGTAGGTCAGCATCACCTGGCGGCCGTGGTACGCCATGTTCATCTGGTTGCCGCGCTTCAGGTTCGCGAGCGTCATCACCGGGCCGACATAGTCCTGCGGCATATAGAGATGCACAGTCACGATCGGCTCGCGGATCTCGGCGACCCGGCCCTGGTCGGGCATCTTCGACGGGTTCTCGATCTGGATGACGTCGCCGTTGTTCAGCTCGACCTGGTAGACCACGGACGGCGCCGTCGTGATCAGGTCCTGGTCGAATTCGCGCTCCAGCCGCTCCTGGACGATCTCCATGTGGAGCAGGCCGAGGAAGCCGCAGCGAAACCCGAAGCCGAGCGCCTGGCTCACCTCCGGCTCGTAGCGCAGCGACGAGTCGTTCAGCTTCAGCTTCTCGAGCGCGTCGCGCAGCTGGTCGTATTCGCTCGCCTCGGTCGGATAGAGGCCGGCGAACACCTGGGGCTGAATTTCCTTGAAGCCGGGCAAGGCCTCGGTCGCGACGCCGCGGTTGTTCGGCAACTTCTTCTCGAGCGTGACGGTGTCGCCGACCTTGGCGGCCTGCAGCTCCTTGATCCCGGCGATCACGAAGCCGACCTCGCCGGCCGAAAGCCGGTCGCGGGCGACCGAGTTCGGCGTGAACACGCCGAGCTGCTCGACGCCGTAGACCGCGTCGCTCGCCATCAGCCGAATCCGCTCGCCCTTCGACAGCGAACCGTCGACGACCCGCACCAGCATCACGACGCCGACGTAGTTGTCGAACCAGGAGTCGACGATCATCGCGCGCAGCGGCCCATCGGCGACACCGCGCGGAGCCGGCATCCGGTGCACGACGGCCTCGAGGATGTCGTCGATCCCTTCGCCGGTCTTCGCGCTGCACGGAATCGCATCGTCGGCGTCGATGCCGATCACGTCTTCGATCTCGGCCCGCGCCCGCTCGGGGTCCGCCTGCGGCAGATCCATCTTGTTGAGCACCGGAACGACCTCGACGCCGAGCTCGAGCGCGGTGTAGCAGTTGGCGACCGTCTGCGCCTCGACGCCCTGGCTCGCATCAACGACGAGCAGCGCGCCCTCGCAGGCCGAAAGGGAACGGCTCACTTCGTACGAGAAGTCGACGTGCCCAGGCGTGTCGATCAGGTTCAGCTGGTATGTCGTGCCGTCGCTCGCCAGGTACTGCAGCGACGCGGTCTGCGCCTTGATCGTGATGCCGCGCTCGCGCTCGATCTCCATCGAGTCGAGCACCTGTGCTTCCATTTCGCGATCGCTCAGCCCGCCGCAGCGCTGGATCAGCCGATCGGCCAGCGTCGACTTGCCGTGATCGATGTGAGCAATGATCGAAAAGTTGCGGATGTGATCCATTCTGGGAAATTCAATTGCGTGCGCATCGCCGACGACTTCGAGACGCGTTGCGATGCTGTCGGAGCAGCGTCGAGCCGCTCATTTGCGATCGTTCTTCGCGCTGCTAAGAGGTGCTGCAAGCTGCCTCGCGAAGATAAAAAAAAGGCACGTCGAATGATTGACGCGCCTTCCAACAAAACGTATGGCAACTGCTTGTTGGGACTTCATTGTATCCACAAGAACTCGGCCGGAGACCGCGCCGTTGCTGGATTTCTTCTCGTTGCACGCGGCCAACAGGAAAAGTTGTCAACAGATTGTCAACAAAGGGCTGTGGAGGATCTGGGGGTAATTTTTAGGCCATTCCAAGACCACTGGATCTTCCTGACCGGTCCAGATCGATGCTTGAATCGCCGTCATCTGCTGCCGCTGTGTGAGTAGTCACTAACAAGGGCGCAGTCACCTCAGGCCTATGAATTTCGGCCCGCAACCAGACTATGAAGGTCGCTCCCGCTCTCGCAATGCGGAAAATGGCGGCCCGACGCCGCCGAAAGATCTCGACCTTCGCCCCGCGTGTCTACCGAACCGGCCGGACAATCACAAAGCTGGCGCTTTCGCCGCGTCGGACCAGCAAGGTCACCGGCCGCGTCTTGTCGGCCTTTGCAATCAACGCCTCGAACTGCTTCGCGCTCGAGATCTCGGCGTTGTCGATCGTCATCACGATGTCGCCTTCGCGGATCCCTGCCCTGGCCGCCGCGCCTTCGACGCTGTCGACCTTGACGCCGCCCTTGATCTTCAGCTCGCGCTTCTGCACATCGGTCAGATCGGATACCGCAACGCCGAGCGAAGTCGCCAACGGTTGTTGCGGCTTCGCGCCTTCCCGTTCAGACGTGCGGCGCGGGCGCTCCGGTTCGAATTCGGCGACGCTGACGCTCAGGTCGCGATAGGCGCCGCGCCGGAACACCTGCAGCGAGGCCTTGCTGCCCGGCTTCATGCTGCCGACGATGCGCGGCAGATCGCCGGACCTGTCGACCGCGCGGCCCTCGACCTTCGTGATGATGTCGCCGGCTTCGACGCCGGCCTTGTCGGCCGGGCCGCCCTGCTCGACGCTTCGAACCAGCGCACCCATCGCCTTGCCGAGGCCGATCGACTCGGCTACATCCTTGGTCACCTGATCGATCACGACGCCGATCCGGCCGCGCGTCACGCGTCCGGTGGTACGGAGCTGATCGACGACGCGCGCCGCCTCGTCGATCGGAATCGCGAACGAGATTCCCATATAGCCGCCCGACCGACTGTAGATCTGCGAATTGATCCCGACAACCTCGCCGCGCATATTGATCAGCGGACCGCCCGAATTGCCCGGGTTGATCGCGACGTCGGTCTGGATCAGAGGCAGGAACTCGCCGGTGTCGCGCGACTTCGCGCTGACGATGCCGGCGGTCACGGTGTTCTCGAGCCCGAACGGCGAACCGATCGCGATGACCCATTCGCCGACCTTCAGTCGCCCGATGTCGCCGGTGCGCACGAACGGCAACCCGCTCGCCTCGATCTTGACCAGGGCCACGTCGGTTCGCTTGTCGGAGCCAATCGTCTTGGCCTTGAATTCGCGCTTGTCGGTCAGCGTGACGATCACTTCCTCGGCGCCATCGACCACATGCGCGTTCGTCATCACATAGCCGTCTGCGCTCAGGATGAATCCCGAGCCGACGCCGCGCTGTTGCGGCTCGGGGTCGGGGGTCGGCGCCTGCGGGCCGCCGCGCGGGTTCGGCCGGTTCGGGATCGGCAGGCCGAAGCGGCGAAAGAACTCGAGCATGTCTTCGTCGAGCTCCGGGCCGACGCCGACGCGGCCGCTGCGGGCTCGCTCGGTCGTGCGGATGTTGACGACGGCCGGTCCGACCTTTTCGACCAGCTCGGTGAAGTCGGGAAGAGCTTGTGCGCGGACGGCCGCCGGTGCGGCCGCGGCGGTCAGTCCGACGCAGAAAGCGGCCGCGACGAGCCATCGACGCGCGAGCGGCACGCCAGTCGAAGCCATCTGAATTTGCATGCCCATATCCCTCGTTCCTGACGTGATCGGTGGCCGCGCCCGATCGGACGCAATGGCGTTCTCGGATGCTACTTCTTGCGCTCGAGCGCGTTCGCGAAGAGACGCAGTGTCGACGTCGGGACGTCGCCGACGACGGTGACCCACCAGTCGCCCTGGCGCATCGACAGCGTCTGCGTCGCGCCGACCGCGACCTGCATCGGCCGCGCGTGGCGCTTCGGCAGGTACGGCTCGATGAACACCGAGACGTAAGTCATTCCGTCGGCGTAGATCGCCTGCAGCACCTGCTGTGCGCCGCCGGTCGCCTCGACATCGCCGGAGTTCTCCATCTGGCGATTGACGCAGCTGACCTGGCGAAAGCCCGGCGCGACCTGGCGCATCGCCCAGCCTTCGCTGTCGAGTCGGGTCGGAGTGAGGATCGGACGCAGCACGCGATAGCCCTCGAGCCTGCGCATCGGCTGCAGCACAGTTTCGGGCTGCGAGCGACCGCCGATCGCGACGTCCGAGAAAGCCGAGGTCTCGAGAACCTCGCCGTGCTCGCCGAGCACGTCGGCTCGCAGCAGCAGGCCCGAGCCCTTGTCCGACCAGAGCCGGTAGCCGTAGCGATAGGCGTCCTTCGGAGTGACCAGCAGAACGTTCGCCTCGTGCCCCGCGACCCGCTCGTCGCCCTGCGGCTGCATCTCGTACCAGTCGGCGATGCCGTCGCCGCCGGCTTGCAGCAGGGCCGGAAACGAGTTCAGCAGGTCGCGATGCTCGACGACCGCGACCTTGCTCGCCGGCCAGACCGTGTGGACGATATCGTTATGACGAAAGACGTTGCGCGCCTTGCCGTCGAGCGACTCGATGCGCTCGTATTGATTCGCCCCTTCACAGAAGTGCGCCATCCGCGCGCTCGCGACATTGCCGCCGCCGCTGACGACGAAAGTGCCCTGGAAGTTCTGCCGGCTCGCGGCCTCGTGGATGCGCATCAGCCAGCCGCGCATGTCGCGGGGCTGAGCCGGCACCTGAGCGTCGCCGGCAAGCGCCGACGACGGACTGCCCGCCCCGAGCGCCAGGACGGCGCAACTCAGTGTCAGCGCAGACAGGGAATGCAGCAGCATGCGCTAGCGGCCGGAGGACGCGTCGACCGTAGCGCTGCGCAGGAATGCCGACGGCACACCGAGCACCGAGCTCCCGGCGAACTGCTTGTGCGCGGCGAGATAGGCGTCGAGCCGCGCATCGCGGATCAGCCGATCGCCGGCAAGCGCTGTCGGCCGCGCGGCGGCCGCCCCGGAGTTGGCCTCGGCGACCTGCCGATCATCCACTCGAGTGACCGGACTTGCGACCGATTCGGCACTGGCCAGCGTCGTCGGCGCCGCGATCGGGCCGACCGGGCGCATCACGACGTAGGTGCCGACGATCGCGACGAAGCCGGCCGCGATCGCCGACGAAATCATCCAGCGGCGGCGGTCGCCGCCGTGGGCTTCGAGGTACAGTCCGCGCCGACCTCGCTCGGCACCAGCGGCGAGCGGCTGCGGCGCCAGAACGATCGCCTCCCGGGCCAACCGGATGCGCAGGTCACCGAGGAATGCCGCGTCGCGCGCCGGTGCGCCGGCGAGATCTTCCGAGCGCAGCACGTCTCCGATCAGGTGATAGGCGTGCCAGGTCGCACGCAGTTCGGCATCGCCTTGCCAGCAGGCGCAGGCGGTCTGAACCGCGGCCGGTTCGAGCTCGCCGTCGGCAAGTGCCGACATTTGCTCGCGCAGCGCCGCATCTATCGCGGTAACGGTGGCCATCAGAAAATCTCCATGACTCAAAACGGGCGAAGCGCCTCGCCTTACCAACGCTCGTCGGGGCGCGTACCGAGCAGCGGACGCAGGCGCTGGGCAATCGCTTCCCGCGCCCGGAAAATGCGAGAACGTACGGTGCCGATCGGACAATTCATCATTTCGGCAATCTCTTCGTAGCTCAGGCCTTCGATTTCGCGCAGCGTAATGGCCTGGCGCAACTCTTCCGACAAGCCTTCGATGGCAAAGTTCACTGCCGCCGCGATCTGCTTGCTTGCAAGTACCGCATCGGGCGTTTCGCCGTCGGTTAGTTCGTTTTCGACCCGCGAAGTTTCATCGTCTTCGTCACGCGATGCACGCGCCGTCTCGGTCACGAGCGGATCGCGCTTCAGCTCCATCAGCGCCTTCTTCGCGGTGTTGACCGCGATCCGGTACAGCCAGGTGTAGAACGCGCTGTCGCCGCGGAATTGCGGAATCGCGCGGTAGGCGCGAATGAACGTCTCCTGCGCGATATCGGGCACGAGGTCTACGTCGCGCACCATCCGTCCGATCAGCCGTTCGATCCGGCGCTGGTACTTGACGACCAGCATCTCGAAGGCCTTGACATCGCCCAGCTTGACCCGGTCGATCAGGGCGGCATCGGCGTCCGATGCCGTCATCCGCGCACCCGGCTTGCGGCGTGCGTTTGCGGCGAGCGCGCGACCGGCATGCTCACCGGCCCGAACCGGGGCGCGGCGCGTAGACCGCGCAGCGCAGCGCATGCCAAGGGGTTTCGGTACCGCGGCGCTGCAGCGGCAGCCAGGTCGTCCGCCCACCGGCGCCATCGGCGACGAAGCGCACGAGCAGCAAGGAGCCGAGATCGATCGCGAGACGGACGTCGCCGTCGACCGGCGTTGAAGCGGCCACCGTCGGATCGAGCAGTTGCCAGCGCACACCGGTCCAGCGCAGGCGCGCGTCGCGTGCAAATGCGGACCCGAGCGCCAGTGCAGCCGCGCCGACCGTGACGAGCGCGATCGCGAACCGCATCCAGCCGGGCATCTCTACCGCAACGATCCACCCCGCGACGACCGCGCCGGTCGTCAGCACCGTTGCGACGGCAAAGCCGCGCCATAGACCGCGCCGGGACGACACGACTTCTATCGGTGGGGCGGCGCGCATCGGCCGTGTCGGGCATCCGACGCGGCCGCGTCAAACCCGTTTGAAGACCAAGGTGCCGTTGGTCCCGCCGAACCCGAAGTTGTTCTTCACGGCATGTTCGATCTTCATCTCGCGCGCCTCGTTTGCGCAATAGTCCAGGTCGCACTCCGGGTCCTGGTTGAAGATGTTCATCGTCGGCGGGGAAATCTGATGGTGCACAGCCAAGGTAGTGAATACCGATTCGATCCCGCCGGCGCCGCCGAGCAGGTGCCCGGTCATCGACTTGGTCGAATTGACGACGAGTTCCTTCGCGTGATCCCCGAACGCGAGCTTGATCGCATTGGTCTCGTTGACGTCGCCGAGCGGGGTCGACGTGCCGTGCGCGTTCAGGTACTGGATCTGCTCCGGATTGACGCCGGCGTTGCGCAGCGCGGCCTTCATCGAGCGCTTCGGCCCGTCGACGTTCGGCGCGGTCATGTGGAACGCGTCGGCGCCCATGCCGAAACCGAGCAGCTCGGCATAGATCTTGGCGCCGCGCCGCTTCGCATGCTCGTACTCCTCGAGCACGAGCACGCCGCCGCCCTCGCCGAGTACGAAGCCGTCGCGGTCGCGATCCCAGGGCCGCGACGCGGTCTGCGGATCGTCGTTGCGCGTCGAAAGCGCGCGCGCCGCCGCGAACCCGCCGACGCCGAGCGGAGAAACCGTCGCTTCGGCGCCGCCGGCGATCATCACGTCAGCGTCGCCGTATTCGATCAGCCGTCCGGCCTCGCCGATGCAATGCAGACCCGTCGTGCAGGCCGTGACGATCGCCAGATTCGGGCCCTGAAAGCCGAAGGTGATCGAGACGTGCCCGGAGATCATGTTGATGATCGACGCCGGCACGAAGAACGGCGTGATCCGGCGCGGACCGCGTGCCGTCAGTTCGGCGTGCGTCTCTTCGATCAGCGGCAGGCCGCCGATCCCCGAGCCGACCAGACAGCCGATGCGCTCCGCCTCTTCCTCGGTCAGCGCATCGTTGGTGCGCAGGCCCGCATCGCGCACCGCCTGAATCGATGCCGCAAGTCCGTAATGGATGAAGGTATCCATGTGGCGCGCATCCTTGGCCGGGAAGTAATCCTCGACCTTGAAGCCCTTCACTTCGCCGGCGAAGCGGCAAGCGAATGCCGATGCATCGAACTTCGTGATGTTGGCGATGCCGGATCGACCCGCGAGCAGATTGGCCCAGCCTTCCTCGACCGAGTTGCCGACCGGGCTGACCAGGCCGAGACCGGTCACGACAACGCGGCGCCGGCTCATGGGATCGGTCTCGCTCGCACCGCTCGCGCCCGACGAAATCAGGCCGCCTTCTGATGCTTCTGCGCGTAGTCGATCGCGAGTTGCACCGTGGTGATCTTCTCGGCTTCCTCGTCGGGAATCTCGATACCGAACTCGTCTTCCAGCGCCATCACCAGTTCGACGGTGTCGAGCGAATCTGCGCCGAGGTCCGCGACGAATGCCTTCTCGTTCGACACGTCGGCCTCGGGCACGCCGAGTTGTTCGGCGATGATTTTCTTGACACGTGCTTCGATATCGCTCATGACTCCTCCAGGAGTGTTTACTGAAAACAGCTGGGAATTCTACGGCCTGACAGTCGGACCTCGAGGGTTGACACCGGCTCGTGCGGACAACGCAATCCGCAGGCCATCGGCGGCGGCCGTCAATTCATGTACATGCCGCCGTTGACGTGCAGCTCGGCGCCGGTGATGTAGCCGGCGCGCAGCGACGCGAGAAACGCGACCGCATCGGCGATGTCGCTCGCGTGGCCGAGGCGGCCGAGCGGAATCTGCGCGAGCAGCGCCGCGGTCTGCGCTTCCGAAAGGCCGCGCGTCATGTCGGTCTCGATGAAGCCGGGGGCGACGCAGTTCACGGTGATGCCGCGGCTGCCGAGCTCGCGCGCGAGGGACCGCGTCATCCCGGCGACGCCGGCCTTGGCCGCCGCATAGTTGGCCTGCCCGGCATTGCCGCTCGCGCCGACGACCGATGTGATGTTGACGATGCGGCCGTAGCGCTGCTTCATCATCGGCCGGATCGCCGCGCGGCACAGCCGGAAGACCGCCTTCAGGTTCGTGTCGAGCACCGCGTCCCAGTCGTCGTCGCGCAGCCGCATCGAGAGCATGTCGCGCGTGATGCCGGCGTTGTTGACGAGCACGTGCAATGCACCATGTTCAGCGACGATCGCATCGACCGCGGCGGTCAGCGCCGGGCCGTTGTTGACGTCGAGGACGATGCCGGTGCCGCCGGGGCTCGCGGCCAGCGCGGCGCCGACTGCGGCGGCACCGGCCTCGCTCGTCGCGGTACCGATCACCTTCATCCCCTGCGCGGCCAACGCGAGCGCGATCGCGTGGCCGATGCCGCGCGACGCGCCGGTCACGAGCGCCACCTGCACTGCGGCATTCGCTTCGGTCATCCGAGCAGTCTCCGTGCGTCGGCGAGCGACGCCGGATCGAATACCGCGGCGCTGACCGCGTCGGCATCGATTCGCTTGACCATCCCGGCGAGGACCTTGCCCGGGCCGCATTCGAAGATGTGCGTGACGCCGCGGGCCCGGATCGCGGCGATCGTCTCGACCCAGCGCACCGGATGGAACGCCTGGCGATAGAGCGCATCGCGGATCGCGTCGGGCTCGGTCTGCACCGCGACGTCGACGTTGTTGACGACCGCGATCCGCGGCGTGCCGAAACGGGTCGCGGCGAGCCGCTCCTTCAGGCGTTCGGCGGCCGGCCGCATCAGGCTCGAATGAAACGGCGCCGAGACCGGCAGCGACAGCGCGCGCTTCGCGCCGCTCGCCTTGAGCGCTTCGCACGCACCTTCGACGCCGGCCTTCGTGCCGGCGATCACCGTCTGCTTCGGATCGTTGAAGTTCACCGCTTCGACCGTTTCGCCGCTCGCCGCGGCGACCGCGGCGCAGCCGTCGCGCACCGCGTCGGCACCGAGACCGAGGATCGCGGCCATCGCGCCGACGCCGACCGGCACCGCCGCCTGCATCGCTTCCGCGCGGAAGCGCACCAGCGGCACCGCATCGGCGAGCGTCAGCGAACCCGCCGCGACCAGCGCGGCATATTCGCCGAGCGAGTGCCCGGCAACCGCAGCCGGCGCGAGCCCGGTCTCGGCGAGCCATTGCCGATAGCAGGCGACGCCGGCGGTCAACATCACCGGCTGCGTGTTGCTGGTCAGATCGAGCTGTGCCTTCGGGCCCTCGCGGATCAGGCGCGCGATGTCGGCACCGAGCGCATCGGATGCTTCGGCCAGAGTCCGACGCACCGCCGGCGAGTCGCCCCAGCCGTCGAGCATGCCGACGGCCTGCGAGCCCTGGCCCGGGAATACGAACGCGAACGTCTGCATCGTCGAGGTGTCTTCGGGTGCGGCTCGGCGGCTCAGTATTCGAGCAGCACGGCGCCCCACGTGAAGCCGCCGCCGACGCCTTCGAGCATCAGCGTGTCGCCGCGCGCGACCTTGCCGCTGCGCACCGCGTCGTCGAGCGCCAGCGGGATCGATGCGGCCGAGGTGTTGCCGTGCTCGTCGACCGTGACGATCAGCTTTTCGAGCGGCAGCTTCAGCTTGCGCGCCGTGCTCTGCATGATGCGGATGTTCGCCTGGTGCGGGATCAGCCAGTCGATCGCGCTCGCATCGCGACCGGCCTTTGCGAGCACCGAATGCGCTACCTTCTCGAGCACGTTGACCGCGAGCTTGAAGACGCCGGGCCCGTCCATCTTCAGCACCGGGTCGCCGAGCACCGCGCCGCCGGAAACGGTGCCCGGCACGCACAGCAGGTCGACATAGCGACCGTCGGCATGCAGCTCGCTCGCGAGCAGTCCCGGCGTCGGACTCGACTGCAGCACGACGGCGCCAGCGCCGTCGCCGAACAGCACGCAGGTCGTGCGATCCTTGAAATCGAGGATGCGTGAGAACACCTCGGCACCGATCACGAGCGCCTTCGTCGCGGCACCGGTGCGGATCATCGAATCGGCAACCGTCAACGCGTAGACGAAGCCCGAGCAAACCGCCTGCAC
>JBDTXV010000036.1:0-10498 GCA_040006015.1 Caldimonas sp. | reverse complement strand
CGAGGATGCGCGAGATCGTCGTCTTGCCGACGCCGCGCGTGCCGGTGAACAGATATGCATGGTGCAGGCGACGCTGCGTGAGCGCATTGGCGAGCGCCTGCACGACGTGCGGTTGCCCGACCAGCGCATCGAAATCGCGCGGCCGGTACTTGCGCGCCAGAACCAGGGTCGACATGCGACGATTCTACGGGCCCGCCCCCTTCGCAAGACCCCGCGACAGACGCAGTCGAGGCCGATAATCCGGCATCTCCCGACGAGCCGCGCGATGACTTCGAAACCCGACCCGGCGGCGACCGAGCCAACGAGCCATGCGCCGATCAGCTACCGCCAGGCCGGCGTCGATTACGACCTGATCGACCCATTGAAGATCGCCGCGCAGCGCGCCGCAGCGGCGACCGCGGTGCATCTTGCCGCGCACGGTTTCAGCGAGGTCGCCGCGTCGCGCGGCGAATCGGCCTACGTCGTCGACATCGGCCCGTTCTATCTGGCGAGCATCGTCGAATGCCTCGGCTCGAAGACGCTCGTCGCCGACGAGATGCAGCGTCTGACGGGCCGCAGCTACTACGCCGAAATCGCGCAGGACACGATCGCGATGGCGATCAACGACCTGATCACCGTCGGCGCGACGCCGCTGATCGTGCAGGCGTACTGGGCCGCCGGCGGCTCCGACTGGTTTGCCGATGCGGCTCGGGCCGAAGCGCTGGTCGCCGGCTGGAAGCGCGCCTGCGACCGCTGCGGTGTCGCGTGGGGCGGCGGCGAGACCCCGGCGCTCGCTGGCATCGTCGCCGACGGGCGCATCGACCTCGCCGCCTCGTGCACCGGACTGGTCAATCCGAAGGAGCGCCTGTCGGTCGGCGCCGCGCTCGCGGCCGGCGATGCGATCGTGCTGCTCGAGTCGAGCGGCATCCACGCGAACGGCGTCAGCCTCGCCCGCACGCTCGCGCAGCGCCTGCCGCAGGGCTACCTGACGCCGCTGCCGCAAAGCCGAGACCGCATCAGCTTCGGCGACGCGCTGCTTGCGCCGACGCTGCTCTATTCGCCGGTCACCGAGGCCCTGTTCAAGGCCGGCGTCGTGCCGCATTACTGCGCCAACATCACCGGCCACGGCTGGCGCAAGCTGCTGCGCCATCCGGCCGAGCTGCGCTATCGCATCCGTACGCTGCCGCCGGTGCCGCCGGTGCTCGCCTTCATCCGCGACGAGGCGGGCCACGACGCCCGTGCCGCCTACAGCACTTTCAACATGGGCGCGGGATTCGCGCTCTTCGTGCAAGACGCCGACGTCGCGCGCACGCTCGAGGTCGCCGCGGCACAGGGCGTGCGCGCGTGGCATGCCGGCAGCGTCGAAGCGGGCGCG
Organism: Caldimonas sp.; assembly: GCA_040006015.1. Taxonomy (GTDB): domain Bacteria; phylum Pseudomonadota; class Gammaproteobacteria; order Burkholderiales; family Burkholderiaceae_C; genus Schlegelella_A. The sequence continues at coordinate 9,144 of JBDTXV010000036.1, read as the reverse complement.
AAGGAGCTCGTGATCGAGCCGCTCGACCTCGTCTTCTCGAGCGTCGATCTGCAGCTGCGCTGAGACTCCGGCGGGTCGAACCGGCGGCCGAGCAGTGATGAAGGCCGGCGCGGATTCGACCCCGCGGCGCGGCCCGACAACGGCGCCCGTTTAGAATCGTCCTCGACGGGCCTCCCCGCATGGAAGCGCGGCCAACCGGGTCAGGTCGGGAACGAAGCAGCCCCAACCGTTGCGACCAGTGCCGGGGTAAGGCTCGTCAACCTCTTTCGGTTCGGCAGCGCCGGACTCAATCGACGAATTCGGCCGGCGCGGTCGGTTCGGGCGCCGGCCGCGGCTCCAGATCCGGAGCCGCCCCCGGGCGCATCGCGGCCCGCGCCTCGTCGATCGATTCGCGCAAGGTTCGGACGCTGATCTTCAAGGCCCGCGCATAGCGTTCGACGACCCGCTCCAGCGCCGCTGCGACGCGCTTCGGCGGCAGCAGCGTCATCGCATCGACGGTCTCGTTCGCGGCGCTCGCGACGATCCTCAGCACTTCGGCGTCGCTGTCAGGCTTGCGCACCGGGTCGTCCGGCGATGCCCTGCGGATCATCTGCATCACCTCTTCGCCGAAACCCCAGTGGCGCGCGACCGCCGCGCCCATCGTGCCGATGTCGACGCCGAGGACCGTGACGGCGGCAGCGTCCTCGGAAAGACCGGGCACCTCGACCGCGGTCGTCTCGTTCGGCTGCACGACGCTCGCCGGACGCATCAACTGCTCGATCTGCTCGGCCTCGTCGGCAAAGTGATAGCGCAGCAGCAGGCGGGCCAGGTTCTGCAGCACCGCGACCAGGAACACCACTTCCGGGTCGTAGCCTGCCGGACGCAGCCGCTGCGCGAGGTGCGCGGCCAGACGCACCCGCTCGATCACGCTCCTGAGGCGTGCCGCCGCGTCTGCCCCGAGCGGACCGGGCCACGCCTTCAGCGTATCGGCGGCGTCGCGCACGCCGTCGATGCCGATCAGTTCGACGACGCGGCGCAAGGTCAGCACCGGCCCGTCGCCCGCGATCTGCGTGCCTTGCACCGGCGCCGAATTCAGCGTGCGCAGCAACTCGAAGGCGAGCGCGAAGTCGGGCAGGATCCGACTCGCGATCTCGTCAGTGCGCTCGGCGTCCAGCGCGGTGATCTTCGCGATGCGCGCGGCGAGACCGGGCATCGCCGGCAGATGCCCGATGCCGTGCAGACGGCCGAGCAGCACCGCGACCGGCCCGCGGCTCTCGCGTGCCTGCGCATCGAGCCAGCCGCCGAGCGCGCCTCTCAACGTGCGCGCGCTGCGATAGCGCAGCCGCTCCTGCGTCGAGCTGGCGCGGTTCGCGATCGCCCGCAATGCCTCGGGCACCGGAACCGGCGTCGACCGTGGCAGGCGCAGGATCTCGCGGCCGAGCGGTGCGATCCGTTCGATCACGCGCGCAGTGTCGGCACTGCCGAGCGGCGCCTCGCCGCCGAGCAGATGCTGAAGCAGCACGCCGCAAGCGAGCACGTCGCGCTCGGCAGCGGCGCGCTGGTTGCGCAGTTGCGCCGGGTCCATCGCCATGCTGCGACCGCCGGCGGCGTCTGCGCCCGGAGCGGCCGGCGCCGCAGCGGCGCCGAGCGCCATCAGGCAGGCCGCGCCGCGTTCGTCGACGAGCAGGTGATGCAGTTGCGGATCGCCATGAGCGACGCCGGCATCGTGCGCGGCCGCGAGCCCGGTCAGCGCGTCGCAAAGCCAGCGGGCAACCTCGCTGGAGGCCGGCTTCGGATGGGCCGCGATCCACTCGGGCAGCGTGATCCACGCGGCGCGATCGACTGCGACGTACGGCCAATGCTCATGCACGCCGATCTCTGCGACCGGCGCGAGATTCGCATGCTCGAGCCGCGCGGCATGTCGCGCGCGCTCGGTCCAGCGCGCGAGCGCCGCCGCATCGAGAAGCGGCTGGCGCGGCATCGTCAGCATCAGCTCGGCGCCGAGCTGGCGGTCGAAGACGAGCCAGAGCATCGTCGCGGCGCTCTTGCCGAGCAGCCGGCGCAGCTCGAAGCGGCCGAACCCGCGCATCGGAATCGGCGTCGCGTCGGGAAATGCGTTTGCGGCCATGGCGGGAATTGGCGAACCTCTCCGATTGGACGCCGAAACGGTCGCGCGCAATGCCCCGATCAATCCGGCCAATTTCACGCAATTTGCGCCTTCCGTCCGGTGCGCGGCCTTTCAAGGAGTCGCGCCCGCGGCACCGGGCTGCACCGCCGCATCGATCTCGATCACCGCACCGGCGCCGGTCACGAACGCGCAGCGCACCGTCGCGCCCGGCTGCAAGGCCCGCACCGCTCGCCCATAGCGCAGCAACTGCGCGCGGTAGTCGACCAACTCCTCGGGCGCATGGCGCAGCTTGTAGTCGAGCACCCACCAGACCCAGCGCCCGTCTTCGTCGAGCGCGACCAGCCGGTCGATCCGCAATACATCGCCGGCGTCGGCGACCGCAACTTCGTTGCCGGCCCAGCGCAGCGCAGCGCCGCCGAAAAAACGCGCGCAGGCCGGGCTGTCCCAGATCCGGGCGGCGATCCGCGCGACCTCGCCGGCCGCGACCCCGAATTCGCGCGCCGCACCGGCAGCCAGCAGCGCGAGTTCGGGCGTCGCGCCGGCGCGCGCCGCGGCCCATTCGAGCACGCGATGCACCGCCTGGCCGAGCCGGCTGGCATCGTCGTCGCTCGGGTCCGGCGCGACGATCGGTGCTGGCACGCGGTCGCCGCGCGCCGGCCCGGCCCATTGCGGCAGCACGCGAATCCGAACCGGTTCCGACGATGGCTCCCCGTCGACAGGTCCCCGCGCACCCAGCGGGCCAACGTGCGGCTCGACGCGCCGCCACCACGACGGTTCGTCCACCGGCCGATACGGCTCGGTCGCGCTGAAGCAAAGTCGTTCGCGCGCCCGCGTCATCGCGACATAGAGGCCGTTCAGCTCTTCGCGCCGCCGCGCCGCGAGCTCACGCTCGCGCAGGCGTTCGAGCGACGGCGCGCAGTTCGTCTCGGAATAGACGAACGCGCAGCGCAGCGGATGCGCCGATTCGACCGGCCAATCGACGAGCAGCGTCGCCGACTCCGGATTCTGCGGTTCCGGATCGGCGTCCATCACGAACACGGCGCGCGCCTCGAGACCCTTCGCGCCATGCACCGTCAGCAGCTGCACCGCGTCATCGCGAGTCGGCGCCGGCACGCTGACGGCACGGCGCTTCAATGCGCGCACGAAGTTGTACGGCGTCGAATAGCGCGCGCCGTCGAGAGTCAGCGCGAGGCCGAGCAGCGCATCGATCGCGTCGAGCGCCGCGGCGCGGCGTTCGCTCGGGACCGCGGCGGCGACCCGCTCGCGGAACTCGCCTTCGGCGACGATGCGATCGAGCAGATCGTGCGGCGGCAAGGTCCGCGCCGCGCCGCGCCGGCGGCCGAGCAGCTCGGCCGCGCGCCGCAGCGGCGCGCTCGCCGTGTCGATTCGCCGCAGCGCATTCCACCAGCCGCCGTGCGCCCCGGCCGCGGCGGCGAGCGCGACCAGGTCGTCGTCGCTCGCCCCGAACAGCGGCGAGCGCAGCGCCTGCGCGAGCGAGAGGGCGTGCTGCGGCGACGCGAGCACATCCAGCACCGCGACCAGATCGCGGGCTTCGACCGCGTCGAGCAGCGTGTAGTCCTCGGCGGCCGCGAACGGAACATGCAACGCGGCGAGCGCATCGGCGACGAGGCGCAACGATTCGCGCTTGCGACAAAGGACATAGATCTCGACGGGCCGGAAGCCGCCTGCGGCGATGAGGTGCTGCACCGCCGCCGCGACCTGCCGCGCTTCCGGTTCGCGGACCTTCTCTTCGGCCTCGACGCGCGCCTCGGTCAGGCTGTCGCGCCAGCCTTCGGCAAAGTCGGCATCGGCGCCGTTCGACAGCGCCGGCGGGCGCGGCACGCGCGGCAATGCGACTGCGCCGGCGCCGACGACCGGGGCGATCGCGGTCGTGTGGGGGCGAAATCCATCGAACTCGCCGCGCCGGCACGCGTCGTCGAAAACCGCATTGACGACGCCGAGCACTTCGGGCGCATTGCGGCGCGTGTGGTCGCAGGCGAGCGCGGTGCCGCCCAGACCTTCGACGATGAATTCGCGCGCGCCGTCGAAGACGCGCGGCTCGGCGCGGCGAAAGCGATAGATGCTCTGCTTCGGATCGCCGACGATGAAGACGCTCGGCGGCCGTTGCCCGCTCGCGCCGCCGCCGGCGCCGGCATAGGCCGAAAGCCATGCATGCAGCGCGTGCCACTGCAGCGGGCTCGTGTCCTGGAACTCGTCGATCAGCAGGTGGCGCACGCGCATGTCGAGGCGTTCCTGGACCCATCCCGACAGTGTCGCGTCGCGCAGCAGCGCCAGCGCGCAGCGCTCCAGGTCGGCCATGTCGGCGAGGCCGCGCGCGCGCTTGTACGCAGCGGTCTCGCGCAGCAACACGCGCGCGAGCCGGACCATCCGGCCGTGCTCGTCGTGCGCACTCTGCTGGACGCACGCGCTGCGAATCTCGGCGACGAGCTCGACCAGCTCTGCGACGCCCGGTGCATCGATGCCCCTGCGCGCTTCGCCCTTCTGCGTGAAGAGCGCCGCATGCACCTGCTCGAAATGCCGAACGTGGTCGCGGATCTCGAGGGCGAGCTCGAGGGCCGCACCCTGCTTGCGACAGATAGCGCCGTCGTGCCGCGCCATCGCGGCGACCGCTTCGCGCAGCATCGCCGCGAGGCGCGGCGAGCGCAGCTGCTCGGCCGGATGGGCGAGCGCGCGGTGCTCGGGCCAGTGCGCCGCGGCCGAAGGGACGCTCCCTTCGAGCGTGCCGGCGGCGTCGGCGAGCTCGATCTCGATGCGCTTGTCCCACGCCGCCGCGAGCCATTTGCGCACCTGCGTGCGGCCGCGATCGCGCACCAGCGCGTGGTAATCGGCGGCGAGCGCCGGGTCGGCCAGCACCGCGGCATGGAAGCGGCGTTCGATGCGGGCGCGGTGCTCGTCGAGATCGTCGAGCACTTCCATCTCGGCATGCAGACCCAGCTGCGTCAAGAGCTCGAGCGGGGCCGCGCGCAGCAGCTGCGCGAACCAGGCGTGGAAGGTCCGGATCTCGACCCTCCGGCCGGAGCTCAGCACACGCTCGTAGAGAGCGCCGAAGACCGGCGCGAGCGCACGGGCCTCGGCTTCGCCGAGCCCGCGCTCGCACAGCGCCCGGACCCGTTCGGCATCGCTGCATTGCCCGGCCGCGTACTTTCGCAGCCACTCGTTCAGCCGCGTCCGCATTTCGCCGGCGGCCTTGCGCGTGAACGTGATCGCGAGGATCTCGTGCGGCTCGGCGCCGTCGAGCAGCGCGCGCAGCACGCGCGAGACCAGCATCCAGGTCTTGCCGGCGCCGGCGCAGGCCTCGACCGAGACGCTGCGGCGCGGATCGCAGGCCACCGCATAGAAGGCCGAACTCGCGACGCTCCGGCCGTCGATCCGATAAGCCGGTCGCGCGTCGTGCGGCGCCGTCACGCGGCCGCCTCCTCGACCGGCCATTGATCGCGCCGGCAGAGTCCGCGCGCCGCGCAATAGGTGCAGGCGCGGCCCTCGCCGAGCGCCGGCAAGGCCGCGCCGGCGCGGATGCGCTCCAGCTCGGCGCCGACGCCGGCGACGAGACGCCGCGCGCCGGCCTCGACTTCGAGGTGCTCGACCGGCTTGATCGCATCACGCTCGTCGAGCGGCAGATAGATCGCGCGGAGGCTGCTGCCGGCATCGGACTGCGCCGCCATCAGCGCCGCGTAGAACGGCAGCTGCGTGTCTTCCTGCGGTTCCCTCGCGAGCGTCGTGCGCAGGGGCTCGGCGCTGCCGGTCTTGTAGTCGACGAGCTGCGTCACCGGCCCGTCAGCGCCGGGCACGCTGTCGACACGGTCGAGCCGGCCGAACATCTCGATGCCGGCCCACTCGGGCGGCCGCGCAATGAGTTCGCGTTCGCCGTCGAGCCAGCGCGCGCCGCTCGCATCGCGTTCATGCAGCCACTCGATGTAGCGCGGTGCGAAGCGCGCGAAAGTCGCGTCGAACGGCAGGAACGCCGCGGCGTCGAGATTCATTTCGTGCAGCACGTCGCGCGAGATGCACAGCAAGCGGTCGAGCTCGTCCGGGCCCGGCCGCGGCTCGCCCCGCGTCGCATGAAAGCGATACAGCACCGCGTGCAGCCAGCTGCCGTAGTCGCGCTTTTCGACTTCGTCGTCGAGTTCGTCGGGCTCGCGCAGATCGAGCAGACGCAGCGCGAAGAAGCGATAGGGACAGGCGCGCAAGGCTTCGCACGCGCTGGCGCTGAGCCGGGTCGGCAACAGCGCCGCGGCGCGCGGCAGCGGCCGGGCGACCGGTGCGGCCGCAAGCTCGCGTTCCTCCCCCGCATCGCCGGCCGCGTCGATCTCGGGCAAGCCTTCTCGAGCGCGTGCGAGCTGCAGGCGTTCGAGCAGCGGACTCGGCGCGAGTGCTTCGCCGCGATCGTCGAGCCGGCGCAGCAGCGAGACCTTCGGCGCATGCAAGAGCTGCGTGAACGCGAGCGTCTCGGCATCGCGTCGCTGCGCGACGCTCGCGATGCCGAGTTGTTCCGCGACGCGGTCGCCGAGCAGCGGCTGCGGCGAGCCGACCGCGCCGAGGCGCTTTTCGTCGGCGCCGGCGAGCACCACCGCGGCGAACGGTCGCAACATCGCGCGCTCGAGCGGCGTCACGACGACGGCTGCGCCGAGCGGGACGGCGGGCAGATACGAGCCGTCCTCGAGAGCGCCGTCGACCCAGGCCTCGAAATCTTCGAAGCTCATCGCGTCGGCGCCGCCGACGCCGGCCTCGCCGTGGTCCTGCAGATGCAACGCGGCAAGCACCTGGCGGCCCGCGTCATCGGCGCGCAGCGCGTCCAGCGTTCCGCACGCGTCCAGTGCCGCGGCGGTAGCCGCGAGCCAGCGATCGAGCGATTGCATCCGGACGGCACGCAAGCGTTCGACCAGCTCGCGCGCGAATTGCCACAGGCGCGCCGCTTCGGAGTCGAGCTCGTTCGCGTCGACCGATGCCGGATAGCCCCAAGCGCGCCGGCGCAGCGCGACCTCGAGCCGGCGCAGCGCGGCGCTCGCGCCGGCGACGCCGGGCCAGGTGCAGCCCTTCAGCCAGTCGAGCCAGTCGTCGCTGTTCGCATCGCGACGCGCCGCACCGAGCAGCACCGCGACGCTCGCGGCGGCGCGTGTGGTCGAAAGCTTCCAGCCGGTCTCGTCCTGCACCGGCACGTCCCGGCGCGCAAGCAGCGCCCGCACGCGCCGCGTCAGCAGGCGGTCCTGCGCGATCAGCGCGACCGGCTGTGCGCCGGCTTGCAGATCGGCGAGTACCTGCGCCGCGGTGCGCTGCGCCTCGTCCTCGAAATCGATGCAGGCAGCAACACTGATTCTCGAGCCTCCCGACACGCCGGCGAACGGATCGGCGGGATCCGGATCGGTGTCGACGACGAGACAAGGGATGCCGGCAGGCGCCGATGCGAGCAGGTTCCGCGCCAGCGGATCGGCGCCGCCGGCCTGCACGACGATCCACGCCGCGGGTCTCAAGTCGAACAGCGCATCGGTCGCCGGCGCGGCGCTCGCGGCGGCCCACTCGAGCGCGATTCGCGCCAGCGTGCGTTCGGCCGCGCCCGGTCCGGTCGGCACCGCGAGCAAGCTGCGCGCGCGATTCCAGTACGCCGGCCTTTCTTCCGGCGCGATCGCCCTGGCAGCGCGGGCCACCGCATGTGCCGTCGTCACCAATGCAGCGACCGCGTTGTCGAAGCCGCGCGGATCGCTGCGCGCCCAGCCTTCGGTCCAGCGTTGTGCGCGCAGCAGCCGGCGCGCCGCGAGCCGATCCAGCGCCACATCGAAACACAGCTGCGCTTCTTGCGGTGGCGCCTCCGGACCGAGACTGCGCGCCAATGTCTGCGTCGTCTCGATGCGCGGCATCCAGACTCCGGCGCGACCCCAGGCGCGGCGCGCCAGCGGCAGGTGCTGAGCGAACGGCACTATGACGATCGCGTCGCGAGCTTCGACGCCGCGGTCCGCCGACCATGCCGAAACGATGCGCGCGATCTCGCTCCATGCGTCGCCGGCGGCGAAATCAAGACCGAGTTCAGCTATCGAAGCCATAGGCAGGATGTGCGCCGCGACGCCCGTGTTCCAACGAACGAGATGGGGGCGGATGTGTCAGAATCATTGTGCCTTCGGGCAGTCTTTCAGGACGAAACCATGAGCAGCGACTTGATTCAACACACCTCCGACGCGGCCTTCGACAGCGACGTGCTGAAGGCCGACAAGCCGGTCCTGGTCGACTACTGGGCCGAGTGGTGCGGGCCGTGCAAGATGATCGCGCCGATCCTCGACGAGGTTTCGAAGGACTACGACGGGCGCCTGAAGATCGCGAAGATGAACGTCGACGAGAACCGCGACGTGCCGGCCAAGTTCGGCATCCGCGGCATCCCGACCCTGATGCTGTTCAAGGGCGGCCAGCTCGCCGCGACCAAGGTCGGCGCGCTCTCGAAGGCGCAATTGACGGCCTTCATCGACAGTCATCTATAATTCGCGAAATCGCCGCAGAAGACTCCGCCCGCAGGGCGCGGTTCGCGCGGCCAATTAATTAGCCCTCGTGCCCCGAGGCCGCTCGATACGCCACCCGGCGGCATCGGGCCCTCTCCCGGCGCGTATCCGGCACCCGCCCAGCGGCTCTTTTTTCGGTTCCCCTCGCGTGCCTGGCGCCGCGGTCCGATGCGGCCGTCGTCATCCGCGCAGTTCCCGCGCCGCGACCGGCGCGCTTCGGCACTCTCATCCTCGGGGTGTTCACTCCATGCATCTGTCAGAACTCAAACTGATCCACGTCTCCGAGCTCATCAAGATGGGCGAGGCGCTCGAGATCGAGAACGTCCCGCGCATGCGCAAGCAGGAGCTGATGTTCGCGATCATGAAAAAGCGCGCCAAGGGCGGCGAGCAGGTCTTCGGCGACGGCGTGCTCGAAGTGCTGCCCGACGGCTTCGGCTTCCTGCGCTCGCCCGATGCGAGCTACATGGCGTCGACCGACGACATCTACCTGAGCCCGAGCCAGATCCGCCGCTTCAACCTGCACACCGGCGACGC
>JBDTXV010000035.1:0-10690 GCA_040006015.1 Caldimonas sp. | reverse complement strand
GCTTCGACCAGGGCGGCCTCCTGACCGAGGCGATCTCGAAGAAGCCCCATGCGGTACTCCTGCTCGACGAGATCGAGAAGGCGCATCCCGATGTCTTCAACGTGCTGCTGCAGGTGATGGACCACGGCACGCTGACCGACAACAACGGGCGCAAGGCCGATTTCCGCAGCGTGATCATCGTGATGACGACGAACGCGGGCGCCGAGGCTTTGAGCAAGGCGACGATAGGCTTCACGAACTCGCGCGAGCAGGGCGACGAGATGGCCGACATCAAGCGGCTGTTCACGCCTGAATTCCGCAACCGTCTGGATGCGATCGTCAACTTCAAGCCGCTCGATCAGGAGATCATCCTGCGCGTCGTCGACAAGTTCCTGTTGCAGCTCGAGGGCCAGCTGGGCGAGAAGAAGGTCGAGGTCACGTTCACCGACGGGCTGCGCGCCCAGTTGGCGAAGAAGGGCTTCGACCCGCTGATGGGCGCCCGTCCGATGCAGCGCCTGATCCAGGACACGATCCGTCGCGCCCTGGCCGACGAGCTGCTGTTCGGGCGTCTCGTCGACGGCGGACGCCTGACGGTCGACGTCGACGACGAAGGCAAGCCGGTGCTCGATATCCAGCCGGCCAAGCGCAGCGACAAGCCGAAGGCGGAGCCGGCGACGGCCTGAACGCCGTCGATCGACCGGGCCGCGAAACGGACGCTCTGCGAGGCGATCAGCGCCGGTCCGGAAAGGGAGCTTCGGCTCCCTTTTTTTGTTCCTTGATCGCGGCGCGGTCCGCGAGCATCGCCGACTCGGCCGGACTCTGCCGGAAGAAGCTCTCGAGCAATCGATAGAGGACCGGCTCCTCGCGTATGAAGTCGACCGGCGCGACGAAGAACGTTTCCGCGGCGACCGCGAAGAACTCTTCGATCGCTTCGGCGCCGTACGGATCGAGCAGCGTGTCGACGCCGGAGTCGACCCGGCGGACGAAGCGATCGAACTCGGCAGCCAGACGACGCGACCAGGATGGCATGCCGGCTGCGCCCCCGATCCCGGCACGGGCCGCGTGCATGTCGAGGACATGGACGAATTCGTGGATCACGACGTTGTAGCCCCAGGCCGCCGACTCGCCGGCCTCCGCGACGTCACGCCAGACCAGCATCAACGGCCCGCGGTCCATCGCCTCGCCGGACAGCTCCTCGATGTAGTGATGGACGACGCCGGCTTCGTCGACGAACTCGCGCGGCGCGCCGACCGCGTCGGCATGGACGACGATGCCGACGAAGGAGTCGTAGCACTGCAGTCCGAGCTCCAGCACCGGCACGCAGGCCTGTGCGGCGATCGCGACCGCCATCGCGTCGGTCACTTGCAGTTCGGCGGCGCCGCTGAATTCCTTGCGCGTCAGGAAGACGGTCGCGAGTTCTCGCAAACGGGCCAGATCGGCCATGCTGCGCCGCGTCAGGAACGGAAAGCGCTCGAGCGTTGCTTGCCACATCGGCTCGGGAATCGCGCGCTTCGCGAGCGTGCGCGCTTCGCGCCAGCGCGCCCACCGACTCAGCCACTCACGCACGATCAGCGCGCTGAGTTCATCGCGTCGACGGGCGCGAGACGGGTGAAGCCGCTCGCCTGCCAACGCAATACCTGGGCGCGCGGTGTCGCCGCGTGGTCGAGGTCCCAGTCGCTCAGCACGTGGCGTTGCCGCCCTTCGGCCAGGGTCTCGCTGCCGGGTCGGTGGGTGTGACCATGGATCAATGCCGATGCGTCGGCCGCGCGCATCGCCTGCAACGCGGCCGCGGTATCGACGTCGAACCAGCTATCCGCCGACTGCGTCGCCTTGCGGCGTTCGCTCTCGGCACGCATCGCGCGCGCCGCGACGCGGCGTTCGCCGAGCGGCCGCGCGAGAAAGTCGTGTTGCCAGGCAGCGCCGCGCACGGTGCGTCGGAAATGCTGATACGCGACATCGTCGATGCACATCGCGTCGCCGTGCGACAGCAGCACGCGCTGGCCGAACGCGCTGAGCAGCGTCGGGTCGGCGAGTGCCGTCACGCCGCAGGCTTCGAGCATCGCGTCGCCGAGCAGGAAATCGCGGTTGCCGACCATGAACGCGATCGGTCGCCTCGATGCGGCCTCGGCAAGCGCCGCGGCACTGCGGGCCTCGAAGCCTTCGAAGCGGGCGTCGTCGCCGATCCAGGCCTCGAACAGGTCGCCGAGCATGAAGACTGCATCGGCGTCCGTGTTGCGCAGGTAATCGGACCAGAGCGCGAAGGCGCGCGGCGTTTCGGCGGTCAGATGCAGATCGCTGATGAAATCGATCGTGCGCCAGCTAACGGGCGCGACCAGCGTCGCTGGTGCCGGAGCCGACGCTTCCACGACGCGCGGTCGCCGCTCAGGGCAGCACGGTGGCTCGCACGATCGAGACGTCGTCGAGCGGCACGTCGTCGTGGCCGCCCTTGCGGCCGGTCTGCACCTTCTCGATCGCATCGACGACATCGGTGCCGTCGACGACACGGCCGAAGACGGCGTAGCCCCAACCCTGCTGCGACTCGGACTTGTGGTCCAGGAACGCGTTATCGGCCGCATTGATGAAGAACTGCGCCGTCGCCGAATGCGGATCGGATGTGCGCGCCATCGCGAGCGTGTAGCGCGCGTTCTTCAGGCCGTTGTTGGCTTCGTTTCTGACCGACGAGCCGGTCGGCTTCTGTTTCATGCCGGGCTCGAAGCCGCCGCCCTGAATCATGAAACCCTTGATGACGCGGTGGAACACCGTGCCGTCGTAATGCCCCTTCTTCACGTGCTCGACGAAATTGCGCACCGATTCCGGCGCCTTCGCGTCGTCGAGCTCGATTCGGACATTGCCCTTGCTGGTTTGCAGTTCGACTTGTTGCGTCACGTCATTTCTCCACTGTCGCGTGTTTGATCACCACCGGTTCGTTCGGGAAGTCGCCCGGGCCGGTCGGCGCATTGCGGATCTTGTCGACCACGTCCATTCCCGCGACGACCTTGCCGAACACCGCATAGCCGTTGCCGTCGCGCGACTGGGCCGCGTTCAGGAAATCATTGTCTTTCACGTTGATGAAGAACTGCGACGTCGCCGAATTCGGATCGTTGGTCCTGGCCATCGCCACGGTTCCGCGCGTGTTCAGCAGGCCGTTGCGGCTTTCTAGCGCGATCGGCGCGCGGGTCGACTTCTCGCGCCGGTCTGCCGCCATGCCGCCGCCCTGGATCATGAAGTTCGGGATAACGCGGTGAAAGATCGTGCCGTCGTAGTGGCCGGCCTTGACGTACTGGACGAAGTTGTCGACGCTCTTCGGCGCCTTCGACGCATCGAGCTCCATCACGATGTCGCCGGCGCTCGTCTCGAGCTTGACCTTCTGCGCGTGGGCTGAAGACGTCATGGCGAGTGCGCCGGCCATCGTCGCGGCAGCGACCCAGCGGGCTATCGGTTGTCTCATTTCAGATCTCCTTGTCGAGTCGGTGAGGAATGCGTCAACGTGGCGCCGATGCCGGTGCTGCGGCCGAGGCCGCCGGCGATGCGCTTCGGGGTGCGGCGACTTGCCGCACCTGCGCGAGCTTCGCGGCGATGCCGTCCAGCGTCGGATCGAGTCGCAACGCGGCTGCGTACGACTGTGCCGCGAGGGCGGCATACAGATCGCCCAGATTCGCATGCGCGACCGCATAGCCGGGTTTCAATCGCAGCGCCTGCTCGAGCGCGGAGCGTGCCTTCGGATAGTTCCCCGTGCTCGCATACAGCGCCGCCAGGTTGTTGTAGGGCTCGGCCAGATCGGGGTAGTCCTCGGTCAGCTTTTCTAGCACGACGGCGGCTTCTGCGCTGCGCATCGCGTCACCGAGAATCACGGCCTTCAAAAAGCGCATCTGCGCGTCCTTCGGATGCGCGGAGAGATAGTCGTCGGCACCTTTCAATGCGGCCGTGTCGTCACCGGCGCGATGCAAACGCGCCACTTCGCCGAGCGCGTCCGCAGCGACCGCGGAGCACGGGCCGGCGAGCGCAGCGACGGACAGCGCGGCATGCAGAAGCGAGCGAAGATGCATCGGGTTTTTTGCGCGTCGCGAGAGAGACACTTGGTCGTCGACCGCGCCAGCGTCATTGGAGCCGGAGAGGCCCGCTATACTGATTCGATTGTAGTTCAGGGCCCTTGTTCGAAGGCCCGCGCGCGCCGAGCCGCAAGCCCGAATGCAGTGTGCGCCGACAACGTATAGCCTGCTTTCGCATTCGCGCCGCGTCGGAAGGGCCGGCGATAGCGCCCTCCGGCCGATGACCCTACGCATCCACAATTCGCTGTCCCGCGCCGTCGTGCCGTTCGTGCCGATCGAGCCGAGCCGGGTCCGGATGTACGTCTGCGGAATGACGATCTACGACCTGTGCCACATGGGTCATGCGCGCTTCCTGATGGCGTTCGACATGGTGCAGCGCTGGTTGAAGACGCTCGGGTTCGAGGTGACCTATGTGCGCAACATCACCGACATCGACGACAAGATTATCCGGCGCGCGCTCGAGCGCGGGATCCCGATCCGCGCACTGACCGAGGAGATGACTGCCGCGATGCATGCCGACCTCGACGCGCTCGGCATCGAGGCCCCGACCCACGAACCGCGCGCGACCGCGCACATCGACGCCATGCTCGGAATGATCGCTGAGCTCGAAGCCAGGGGAGTCGCCTACAAGGCGACGAACGGCGACGTCAACTACGCAGTACGCAAGTTCGCCGGCTACGGCAAGCTTTCGGGCAAGTCGATCGATCAGCTGCGCGCCGGAGAGCGTGTCGCGGTGCTCGACGGCAAGGAGGACCCGCTCGATTTCGTGCTCTGGAAGGCGGCGAAGGAAGCCGAGCCGGACGATGCGAAGTGGACGAGCCGATACGGACCGGGCCGACCGGGCTGGCATATCGAATGCTCGGCCATGTGCAAGGCCCTGCTGGGCGCGCACTTCGACATCCACGGCGGTGGAATCGATTTGCAGTTTCCCCATCACGAGAACGAGATCGCGCAAAGCGAGGTCGCGAACGGCGGTCCGTTCGTCAACTACTGGCTGCACAACGGCCATCTGACGGTCGACGACGAGAAGATGTCGAAGTCGCTCGGCAACTTCTTCACGATCCGCGACGTCCTGAAGCGCTACGACGGCGAGACCTTGCGCTTCTTCATGCTGCGCACGCACTATCGCAGCCCGGTCAATTTCAGCGATACGAATCTGGACGATGCGCGCAGTGCGCTGCGTCGGCTCTACACCGCGCTCGACGGGCTCGGGTCGGCGGATCGGGAACTCGACTGGCGCGATCCGGCGCCGGCGGCCTTCCGTGCCGCGATGAACGACGACTTCAACACGCCGCTCGCGATCGCGACGCTGTTCGAGCTCGCGGCCGAGGTCAATCGCTCGCGTTCGGCGGAAGTCGGCGCGCAGCTGAAAGCGCTCGGCGCGACGCTCGGGCTTTTGCAGCAGCCGCCGCGCAGCTTCCTGCAGGCCGGCAGCGGTCTCGACGAGACGCGCATCGCCGAACGTATCGAGGCCCGAGCGCAAGCCAAGCTCGCGCGCGACTTCGCGCTGGCGGATCGGATCCGCGCCGAGCTTGCCGAGCAGGGCATCGTGCTGCAGGATTCGCCGCTCGGCACCACCTGGATGAAAGCCTGACCCGTGTCCAACCGACTGCAGAGCATCGCCGAATGCTGGGACGACGCGTGCAAGCATCTGTCCAAGCGCGACCGCGTGATGCGCAAGCTGATCCCGCGCTTCGGCGACGGGCGCCTGCAAAGTCCCGGTGACGCATTCACGACGCTCGCGCGCTCGATCGTCGGCCAGCAGATCTCGGTCACCGCGGCGCAATCGGTCTGGTACCGGTTCGCCGGCTTGATGAGCGATCCGTCGTCGCGCCTGTCGCCGGACGCGGTGCTCGCGCTCGAGCCGCCGGCGATCCGTGCGGCCGGACTTTCCGCACGCAAGGTCGAATATCTGCGCGACCTCGCCCAGCATTTCCAGGCTGGCAGCGTTCACGTGCAGCAGTGGCAGCAGATGGACGACGAGGCGATCATCGAGGAGCTCGTCGCGATCCGCGGCATCGGCCGCTGGACCGCCGAGATGTTCCTGATCTTCCATCTGATGCGGCCGAACGTGCTGCCGCTCGACGACGTCGGCCTGATCAAGGGAATCAGCGTCAACTACTTCAGCGGCGAACCGGTTTCGCGCGCCGAAGCGCGCGAGGTCGGCGACGCGTGGGCGCCGTTCCGGTCGGTGGCCACATGGTACATTTGGCGCAGCCTCGATCCTCTGCCGATCGCCTGTTGAAAGCCCCCGCGCAACGCGGCGTGCGCCAGTCCCTTCAACTGAAAACGTTGATGCATCCGGACCTCACTCCATGAGCAAACGTCACTTCCTCGAGTTCGAGCAGCCGGTCGCGGATCTCGAATCGAAGATCGAAGAATTGCGCTACGTGCAGAACGAATCGGCGGTCGACATCTCGGAAGAGATCGACCGCCTCAGCAAGAAGAGCCTGCTGCTTACGAAAGACATCTACTCCGGCCTGACGCCATGGCAGGTGACCCAGATCGCACGCCATCCGCAACGTCCCTACACGCTCGATTACGTCACCGAAGTCTTCACCGATTTCCAGGAGCTGCACGGCGACCGCGCGTTCGCCGACGACCAGTCGATCATCGGCGGGCTCGCCCGCTTCAATGGCCAGCCTTGCATGGTGCTCGGCCACCAGAAAGGCCGCGACACCAAGGAGCGCGGCTTGCGCAACTTCGGGATGTCGCGTCCCGAGGGCTATCGCAAGGCGTTGCGGCTGATGAAGCTCGCCGAGAAGTTCGGGCTGCCGGTGTTCACGTTCGTCGACACGCCCGGCGCGTATCCGGGCATCGGCGCCGAAGAGCGCGGGCAATCCGAAGCGATCGGCCGCAACATCTTCGAGATGGCGCAGCTCGAAGTGCCGATCATCGTGACGATCATCGGCGAAGGCGGTTCCGGCGGCGCGCTGGCGATCAGCGTCGGCGACCAGCTGTTGATGCTGCAGTACTCGATCTACTCGGTGATCTCGCCCGAAGGCTGCGCGTCGATTCTCTGGAAGACAGCGGAACGCGCCTCCGACGCCGCCGACGCGCTCGGCATCACCGCGCATCGGCTGAAGGCGCTCGGGCTGGTCGACAAGATCGTCAACGAGCCGGTCGGCGGTGCACATCGCGACACGAAGCAGATGGCCGCGTTCCTGAAACGCGCGCTCAGCGACGCATTGCGGCAGGTCTCCGACTTGTCGATCCGCGATCTGCTCGAGCGTCGCTACGAGCGGCTGCAGTCTTACGGCCGCTTCACCGACACGACCGCGCGCTGAGCACCGACGTGGATCCGTCGCGCGTCGCGGTGGCGTACAGCGGCGGCCGCGATTCGACCGCGCTGCTGCATGCGACCTTGCGCGCGGCGGAGCCGCTAGGCATCGAAGTCGTCGCGTTGCATGTCCATCACGGGTTGAGCCCGAACGCCGACGCCTGGCTCGAGCACTGTCGCGCCCGCTGCGCACGCTGGGCGAAGGCTGGCCGCGCGCTCGAATTCGGTTTCCGGCACCTTCCCAAGACACCGGAGAAGGGCGAGAGCATCGAAGCCTGGGCGCGCAAGGCGCGGTATGCGGCGTTGCGGGAGATGGCGCGTGCGCACGCTGTATCGCTCGTGCTGCTCGCCCATCATCGTCGTGATCAGGCCGAGACATTCCTGCTGCAGGCACTGCGCGGCGCCGGCGTCGCCGGTCTCGCCGGCATGCCGCGGCTCGTCGAGCGCGACGGCGTCACGTGGGCACGCCCGTGGCTGCTGCAAGCGGATGCGGCGATCGACGCGTATGTGCGGCGTCATCGCCTCGCCCACATCGAAGACGAGAGCAACGCCGACGAACGCTACGCCCGCAATCGGTTGCGCCGCCTCGTCTGGCCATCGATGATCGGTGCGTTTCCGCAAGCCGAGGCGTCCTTCGCGACGACGGCCGCGTGGGCGCACGAAGCTGCGGTCTGCCTTGGCGATCTGGCCGCCATCGATCTCGAACGCGTCGCCGCAGCGGCGACGCTCGATCTCGACGCCTGGTCGGCGCTGTCCGGGCCGCGGCGCAGCAACGCGCTGCGCGCCTGGCTGCGCCGCGAGACCGGCACGGCGCCGAGCGCGGCGCTCGTCACGCGACTGTCGTCCGAGTTGGCGGTCTTGCGCAGCGCGCGCTGGCCATTGGACGCCGGTGAACTGCGCAGCCATCGGGGCACGTTGACGTTTGCCAGAGAGTCGAAGAGCGGACATGCGCCGGCGCCGCCGAAGGAAACATCGTTGACGCTCTCGCGCAGCGGCACTTATCGGCTGCCCGGTTGGGGCGGCCTGTTGCGTGCGACACGCGTACGCGAAGCCGGTGTCGCGCTCGACGAGGTGCGCTGCGTCGAGCTGCTTCCGCGCATCGGATCGGAACAGTTCCAGATCGCGGCCGGACGTCCGGCGCGCAGCCTGAAGAAGCAGTACCAGGCCGCGGGCGTGCCGACGTGGCAACGCGGCGGGCCGCTGATCTACAGCGCAGGGCGCCTGATCTACGTGCCCGGACTCGGCATCGATGCGCGCGCCCACGCGCCCTCTGGCAAAGCGCAGATCACGCTGCAGTGGATCCCGACGCCGGCGTGAGCGCGGCACCACCGGAATGCCGGCCGCGGGGCGCCGCTAGAATTCGCGCCTCGAGTGCACCGAAGCTCCCTCCGCGCCGCAGTCGCCAGCGATTTCCTTCCCCATGTCACTGATCGTTCACAAGTACGGCGGCACGTCGATGGGCTCGCCGGAGCGCATCCGCAATGTCGCGAAGCGGGTCGCGAAGTGGGCTCGCGCCGGACACCGGATGGTCGTCGTGCCCTCCGCAATGAGCGGCGAGACGAACCGCTTGCTCGAACTCGCGCGCCAGCTTTCGCCGCAGCAGATCACGCCCGAACTGCATCGCGAGCTCGACATGATCGCGTCGACCGGCGAGCAGGTGTCGGTCGGCCTGCTGTCGATCGCATTGCAGGCCGAAGGGATGCAGGCGGTCAGCTACGCCGGCTGGCAGGTCCCGATCGCGACCGACGTGGCGTACACGAAGGCGCGCATCCTGAGCATCGACGACACGCGCGTCCGGGCCGACCTCGCGGCCGGAAAGATCGTCGTGATCACCGGCTTTCAGGGCGTGGATCCGAACGGCAATATCACGACCCTCGGGCGCGGCGGGTCCGACACGTCGGCGGTTGCGGTCGCCGCGGCGATGAAGGCCGACGAGTGCCTGATCTACACCGATGTCGACGGCGTCTACACGACAGACCCGCGCATCGTTGCCGAGGCGCGGCGCCTGCATACGATCAGCTTCGAGGAAATGCTCGAGATGGCCAGTCTCGGCTCGAAGGTGCTGCAGATCAGGTCGGTCGAATTCGCCGGCAAGTACCGCGTGCCGCTGCGCGTGTTGTCGAGCTTCACGCCATGGGACATCGACTTGGCCGAGGAAGCGCGGTCCGGTACTCTGATCACGTTCGAGGAAGACGAGAAAATGGAACAAGCCGTCGTGTCGGGCATCGCGTTCAATCGCGACGAAGCGAAGATCAGTCTCCTCGGCGTGACCGACAAGCCGGGCATCGCGCACCTGATCCTCGGACCCGTCGCCGAGGCGAACATCGATGTCGACGTGATCATCCAGAATGTCTCGCACGATGGGCGCACCGACTTCTCGTTCACGGTGCATCGCAACGACTACGCGCGGACGATGGATCTGCTGCGCGCGAAGGTGCTGCCGCAGGTCGGCGCCTCCGATCTGCTCGGCGATCCGCGCATCTGCAAGGTCTCGATCGTCGGGATCGGCATGCGCTCGCACGTCGGCGTCGCGAGCCGGATGTTCAGTGCGCTGAGCGAGGAAGGCATCAACATCCAGATGATCACGACGAGCGAAATCAAGACCAGCGTCGTGATCGACGAGAAGTACATGGAGCTCGCCGTGCGCGCCCTGCACAAGGCCTTCGATCTCGACCAGGCGCCGGCGAACACCTGAGCAGCGGCTTCGCGGCGAGGCGAGCCGCTAGAATCCGCCCCCACGGAGCTGTGACCGAGTGGCCGAAGGTGCTCCCCTGCTAAGGGAGTATGTGGGCAAAACCTGCATCGAGGGTTCGAATCCCTCCGGCTCCGCCAACCCACCCAAGCTGCAGGCGCAGTCGCTGGCTCAGTTGATCCGGCGTTACGCGGCCTTGGTCGACGAGGCTGCGGCCACGTAGTTCTATCGAGGCGCGCGCGTGCGCACACGCATGGTGCCGGGCGGGGCGAAAAAAATAATTCCCTGGTGCGGAGCTGCGGCCGATCACCCAGGAGAATTCTCATGAAGCACCTTGCCCGAGTTTGCCTCGTCGCCCTAACCGTCCTCGCCCCACTGCCCAGGCACAAGCCGTTCGCAGCGAAAAGAACATGTCCCTCGAACTTGCCAACCAGACTGCGGCAGCCAGCATGGCTGCGTGCCCTGCGGTTGGCGTCGGCGGCGCTCCTGGTGGGCACCTCGACGAACAGTGCGCCACGGCTGCGCTCGACAAGATCAAGGACAAACTGAAGTGAGCTGGTCGCGCTTGGGCTGGCTTGCACTTGCGCTGTCAGCCGCCGCACTTACGGCGCAAGCCCAGGTGGCGCCGGCTCCGTCCGAGATCGTGGCCTACACCGGCTTGCATGCTGCAGCACAGCGAGGCGATGTGGC
>JBDTXV010000034.1:0-11002 GCA_040006015.1 Caldimonas sp. | reverse complement strand
AGCTGTTGCCGGCGTCGTAATAGTCGTTGGCGTTGCCGCCGAAGCCGAGCTCCTGAAAGAAGAACCGGTTCAACCAGCGCAGCCGCTGCACCGGCACCGCATCGGACGGGATGCGCCGGCGCAGCTTGTGCGCGAGCGCGTCGACCTGCGCCAGCACATCGAGCGTGTCGAGCTGCGGATACTCGTCCTGCGCGATCGACGCGGCCGCCTCGAGCAGCGGCAGGCTGGCATCGTCGGCGACCAGCGCGGCGAAGTATTCGAGCGTCGTCGGGACCTGGAAATGCAGCGAATCCGGCATCGGCTGCAGTTTATCCGCGGCGCATGAATTGTTCGAGCCGGATTCCCATCGCGGCGAGCGCAACGAAGTACAGCAACGCGGCGCTGACGAGGAACGCGGCGAGCCAGCCGACGCGCTGCCACTGACGGTCGTGCAGGCCGATCCAGTCGACCGCGTGGGCGCCCCAGGCGAGCAGTCCGCCGAGCAGCGCAGTCGCGACGAGAACGCGCAGCGCGAACGGCAGCCAGCCCGGCGACGGAACATAAGCCCCGTTGCGGCGCAGACCGACGAAGAGCCAGCTCGCATTGATCAGCGCGCCGCAGCCGATCGAGAGCGCGAGTCCGGCGTGGCCGAGCCACGGGACGAAGAGCAGATTCAGCAACTGCGTCAGCACCAGCACCGCGATCGCGATCATCACCGGCGTGCGCGTGTCCTGGCGCGCGAAGAAGCCGGGCGCGAGGATCTTCACCGCGACGAGGCCCATCAGGCCGACGCCGTAGCCCATCAACGCCGGGACGGTCTGCGCGACATCGTGGGCGCTGAAGGCGCCGCGCTGGAACAGCACCGCGACCAGCGCGTTCGGGAAGACCAGCAGCGCGACTGCGCACGGCAGCGCCAGCAACAGCACGAGGCGCAGCCCCCAGTCGAGCAGCGCCGAATAACCGACGGCGTCGGCGCGGCCTTGCGCGGCCGCGAGCTGCGGCATCAACACGACGCCGAGCGCGACGCCCAGAAGCGCGGTCGGAAATTCCATCAGCCGATCGGCATAGAACAGCCACGAGACCGCGCCGACACCCTGGTGCGATGCGATCTGCGTGTTGATCAGCATCGAGAACTGCGCGACCGAGACGCCGAGCAGCGCCGGTGCCATCTGCATCAGGATGCGTGCGACGCCCGGATGGCGCCATGCGCTGCGGATTGCGCTCGGGGCCATCCCGATGCGCGGCAGCACCGCGACGCGCAGCAGCGCCGGCACCTGCAGCGCGAGCTGCAATGCGCCGCCGAGCATCACGCCGACCGCGAGCGCATAGATCGGCTCGATGCCCCAGAGCTTGAAACGCGGCGCGAGGCCCCAGGCCGCGCCGATCATCGCGACGTTCAGCAGCACCGGAGTCGCCGCCGGCACCGCGAAGCGCTTCCACGTGTTCAGCACGCCGGACGACAGCGCGACCAGGGACATGAAGCCGATGTACGGGAACATCCAGCGCGTCATCAACACCGCGTCGTCGAGTCGGGCCAGACCCGAGGCCATCATCCAGACCAGGATCGGCGCCGCGACGATGCCGACCGCGCAGGTCACGACCAGGGCCCAGAACAGCACCGTCGCGACCGCATCGATCAGCGAGCGCGTCGCGTCGTCGCCGTCGGCGGCGCGGGTGCGGGCCAGCACCGGCACGAAGGCCTGCGAGAACGCGCCTTCGGCGAACAGCCGCCGCAGCAGGTTCGGGATCCGGAACGCGACGTTGAACGCGTCCATCCACGCGCCGGCGCCGAACATTGACGCGATCAGCACGTCACGGATCAGGCCGGTGATGCGCGATGCGAGCGTGAAAAGGGAGATGGTCGAGGCGGCGCGCAGCAAGTTCATCGCAGGGGTGCCTGTGCACTCGACTCAGGGCGAGCGGCGGATTATAGGGAGCGGGGACGCGGGCCAATCGGGCCGCGCTCCCGGGTTGCCGTCGACTGCTATACTTGCGGGCTTTACCGAATCAGCGATACCCCAGCATGGCCACCTCCTCCAAAGCCAAGAAGAAGACCGTCCGAATTGCCTCCGGGCTGAAGCGCGCGCGTCAGGACGTGAAGCTCAACGCAGCGAACACCGCGATGCGCTCGAAGTTCCGCACCGTGATCAAGAACGTGCAGAAGGCGGTCGCTGCCGGTGACAAGGCGAAGGCCGCCGAGCTCTTCAAGACCGCCCAGCCGGTCATCGATTCGATCGCCGACAAGGGCCTGTTCCACAAGAACAAGGCGGCGCGCCACAAGAGCCGCCTCGCCGCGAAGGTCAAGGCCCTGGCCGCCTGATCAGACTCTCCGCTCTCGAAGAAAAGGCTCGCATCGCGAGCCTTTTTGCATTGCGCGAGCCGCGCGCATCCCGGGCCGGCGACTCTCAGCGCCGCTCAGATCGAAGGCGGCTCCGGCTTCGTGCCGGCTTCGATCACGACGAGGTCGTTGTCGCGGGCGAAGTTCATCACGAAGTCCCAGGCCATCGGCTCGATGCCGTGCAGCGACTCGTCGACGATCACCGACTTGATCCCGTCGATCGTGCGCGGTTCGCAGTACGGCGAGTAGCCGATGTAGGCGCCGATGCCGCCGGTCGAGCCGGCAGGGCGGAAGCTCGACATCGCGCCAGCCAGGCGTTCGGCCCAATCACTCGGCCGGAACGTCTTGCCGTCGAGCGTGATGCCTTGAATGTAGAGGGTGCGGGGTTGGGCCACGGTGGTGGGCGCGGCGAGACGACGGCTCCATGCCGGTTGGTCGGCCCACAGAGTCGGCCGCGACAGCGATCGGATTGTGCCGCGATATTGTTGCGGTGCAACATGGGGCGTGTCGACAAGGCTCGCATTCATGCCGTTTCTTCGGCGCGAACAGGGCCGGCCTTAGAATTCCGCGACGTCGGACCGTGCGGAAATCGCCCGCAAGGCCGTCGTAGCGGAGCCCAGCCGATGAACGCCCCGGAGAAACTGATTCCCGCCGCCGAGCCGCACGTGATGAAGACCTACGGCCGCTTGCCGATGGGCCTCGCGCACGGCCGAGGCTGCTGGGTCTGGGACACCGACGGCAAGAAGTACCTCGACGGGCTCGGCGGCATCGCGGTCAATACGCTCGGCCACGCCCATCCGAAGCTCGTGGCGGCGTTGCAGGAGCAGATCGGCAAGCTGATCCACAGCTCGAACTACTACCTGGTCCCGCTGCAGGAACGGCTCGCCGCGAAGCTCTGCGAAATCGCCGGCATGACGAACGTGTTCTTCTGCAATTCGGGCCTCGAAGCGAACGAAGCCGCGCTGAAGATAGCGCGCAAGTACGGGCACGACAAGGGCATCGAGCGGCCCGAGATCGTGGTCTACGAAAGCGCCTTTCATGGTCGCTCGATCGCGACCCTTTCGGCGACCGGCAATGCGAAGGTCCAGGCCGGCTTCGGGCCGCTGGTCGAAGGCTTCATCCGCGTGCCGCTGAACGACTCGGCCGCGATCGAGCAACTCGCGCACGGCCACCCGAACATCGTCGCGGTCTTCCTCGAGGTGATCCAGGGCGAAGGCGGCGTGCGTCCGGCGACCATCGAATACCTGCGTGAAGTGCGCCGCATCTGCGACAAAAACGGCTGGCTGCTGATGCTCGACGAGGTGCAGTGCGGGATGGGCCGCACCGGCAAGTGGTTCGCGCACCAGTGGGCCGGCATCGTGCCCGACGTGATGCCGCTCGCCAAGGGGCTCGGTTCCGGCGTGCCGATCGGCGCGGTCGTCTGCGGGCCGAAGGCCGCCGACGTGTTCGGGCCCGGCAACCACGGCACGACGTTCGGCGGCAACCCGCTCGCGATGCGCGCCGGCGTCGAGACGCTGCGCATCATGGAAGAAGAAGGACTGCTCGCGAATGCCGCCGCGGTCGGCGCGGCGTTGAAGGCCGACTTCGAGCGCGCGCTCGCCGGGGTCCGCGGCGTCAAGGAAATACGCGGCCAGGGCCTGATGCTCGGCATCGAGCTAGACCGGCCGTGCGGCGTGCTGCTCGGCCGGGCGGCCGACGCCGGACTGATGCTCAGCGTGACCGCGGATCGGGTGATCCGGCTGCTGCCGGCGCTGATCCTGAGTGCCGACGAAGCGCGCCAGATCGTCGCGATCCTCGTGCCGCTGATCAAGCAGTTTCTCGCCGAGCCGGACACGAGTGCATGAAACCGGGGTCGAACCTGCTCAAGCACTATCTCCAGTTCAAGGACTTCCGCGCCGAGGAATACGCGTATCTGTTCGAGCGCGCCGCGATCATCAAGAAGCGCTTCAAGAACTACGAGAAGTACACGCCGCTCGTCGATCGCACGCTCGCGATGATCTTCGAGAAGGCGTCGACGCGGACCCGCGTCAGCTTCGAAGCCGGCATGTACCAGATGGGTGGCTCGGTCGTGAACCTGACGACCGGCGACAGCCAGCTCGGCCGCGCCGAGCCGGTCGAGGACAGCGCCCGTGTGATCAGCCGGATGGTCGACATCGTGATGATCCGCACCTTCGAGCATGCGAAGCTCGAGGCGTTCGCGGCGAACTCGCGCGTGCCGGTGATCAACGGCCTGACGAACGAATACCACCCGTGCCAGATCCTGGCCGACATCTTCACCTTCATCGAGCATCGCGGCAGCATCCAGGGCAAGGTCGTCGCGTGGGTCGGCGACGGCAACAACATGGCCAACACCTGGCTGCAGGCCGCCGACATCCTCGGCTTCACGCTGCATGTCAGCACCCCGAACGGCTACGGCATCGATGCCGAGGTCGCCGGCGTCACGAACACTAAATGCCTGAAGGTATTCAAGAGCCCGCTCGACGCCTGCCGCGGCGCGCATCTGGTGACGACCGACGTCTGGACCAGCATGGGCTTCGAGGCCGAGAACGCCGAGCGGATGCGCGCGTTCGCCGACTGGTGCGTCGACCGCGAGCTGATGGCCGCGGCGCGCCCCGACGCGCTATTCATGCACTGCCTGCCGGCGCATCGCGGCGAGGAAGTCGAAGCCGAAGTGATCGACGGTCCGCAATCGGTCGTCTGGGACGAAGCCGAGAATCGCCTGCACGTGCAGAAGGCGTTGATGGAATACCTGGTGCTCGGACGCATCGGCTGAACCGGCACCGTCTCGGCGCGCTGTGCGATTTAACCGACACCGCGAGCCCTCTTCCTTTGCTACCGTCGCTGCGTGATGAAGAGGCTCTGGGACATCTCGCCGCCGATCTCGACCGAGTCGCCGCTCTTCCCCGGCGACCGGGCCTACGAGCAGCAATGGACCGCGTCGATCGGCCCCGGCTGTCCGGTCAACCTGAGCGCGATCACGCTGTCGCCGCACATCGGCGCGCATGCCGACGCGCCGCTGCACTACGGCGTCGGCGAGCCGACGATCGGCGAGGTCGATCTCGAACCGTACCTCGGCCGCTGTCGCGTGATCGCTGCGCTCGATCCCGGACCGCTGGTCGAGCCGCGCCATCTCGAGCACGCGGCGCGGGACCTGCCGCCGCGTGTCCTGGTTCGCACCTGTGAGCGCGCGCCGACGCGCTGGTCGCCCGAGTTCTCGGCGTTCGCGCCCGAAACGATCGCCTGGCTCGCAAGCCGCGGCGTCCGGCTGGTCGGCATCGACAGCCAGTCGGTCGATCCGGCCGACAGCAAGGAGTTGCCGAGCCACCGCCAATTGCTGCAGCATGGCCTGCGCGTGCTCGAGAACCTCGTGCTCGACGCGGTCGAGGCCGGCGACTACGAATTGATCGCGCTGCCGCTGAAGCTGGTGCAGGCCGACGCGTCGCCGGTTCGCGCGGTGCTGCGGGAGCTCTGATGGGCACGCGCATGCGTACGCGCGCCGAATGCCTCGCGCTCGATGCCGCAGACGCGCTGGCGCCGCTGCGCGAGCTGTTCGCGTTGCCCGCCGGCGTGATCTATCTCGACGGCAATTCGCTCGGCGCGCTGCCGAAGGCGACCGCGGCGCGGCTCGACGAGGTCGTCCGCGCCGAATGGGGCGACGGGCTGATCCGCAGCTGGAACACGGCCGGCTGGATCGACCTGCCGCAGCGCCTCGGCGACCGCATCGCCGGATTGATCGGCGTCGGCCCGGGCGAAGTCGTCGTCGCCGATTCGACCTCGGTCAACCTCTACAAGGTGCTCAGCGCGGCGCTCGCGCTCACGAAGGCCGACGCGCCGGAACGCACCGTGATCGTCTCCGAGCGCGGCAACTTCCCGACCGACCTCTACATCGCCGACAGCGTCGCGCGCGAGCACGGCTTCGAGCTGAAGCTGGTCGAGCGCGCCGACCTCGCCGCGCATCTCGACGACCGCCTCGCGCTGCTGATGCTGACCCACGTCGACTACCGCAGCGGTCGCATGCACCGGATGGCCGAGACGACACGAGCCGCGCACGCGGCCGGCGCGCTGATGGTCTGGGACCTAGCCCATTCCGCGGGTGCGGTGCCGGTCGAGCTGATGGGCGGCGGAGCGAAAGAAGAAGCGGCCGACTTCGCGGTCGGCTGCGGCTACAAGTACCTGAACGGCGGCCCCGGCGCGCCGGCCTTCGTCTGGGCCCATCCGCGCCACGTCGCACGGATGGATCGGGACGGATCGAGCCAGCCGCTTTCCGGATGGCTCGGCCACGCCGCGCCGTTCGAATTCGGTCCTGCATACCGGCCCGCCGCCGGAATCGCGCGCTTCGTCTGCGGCACGCCGCCGATCCTGTCGCTCGCCGCGCTCGAATGCGGGCTCGACGTGTTCGGCGCCGCCGACGCTCACGGCGGCATCGCGGCGCTGCGCCGCAAGTCGATCGCTCTCGGCGAGCTCGTCATCGAGGCGGTCGAAGCGCGCTGCGCCGGCCACGGCCTCGAGCTGACGACGCCGCGCGATCCGGCCGAGCGCGGCAGCCAGGTCTCGTTCGCGCATGCGCACGGCGGCTACGCGATCGTGCAGGCACTGATCGAACGCGGCGTGATCGGCGACTTCCGCGCGCCGGACCTGCTGCGCTTCGGCTTCGCGCCGCTGTACACGCGCCACGTCGACGTCTGGGACGCAGTCGAGCATCTCGGCCAGGTGCTCGACCGCGGCGAGTGGTGCGAGCCGCGCTATGCCCGGCGCTCCCTCGTGACGTGACCGCGGAGACTTCGATGAGCACCGAGAAGATCGTGATCGACGAAGGCGCACAGCTAGACCTGTCGAAGGAGATGAGCTACGGCGACTACCTGCATCTCGACGCGCTGCTCAATGCGCAGCATCCGCGCTCGCCCGAGCACGACGAAATGCTCTTCATCGTGCAGCACCAGACGACCGAGCTGTGGATGAAGCTGCTGCTGCACGAGCTCGCCGCTGCGGTGCGCGCGATCGCCGACGACAGGCTCGGCAGCGCATTCAAGATGCTCGCGCGCGTCAGCCGCATCTTCGAGCAGCTGGTCCACGCCTGGGACGTGCTCGCGACGATGACGCCGCCCGAGTATTCGGCGATCCGTCCGTATCTCGCGAACAGCAGCGGCTTCCAGAGCTGGCAGTACCGCTGCATCGAATTCATGCTCGGCAACAAGAACGCGGCGATGCTGAAGCCGCATGCGCATCGGCCGGAGATCCTCGCGACGGTCGATGCGGCGTGGCGCGCGCCGTCGCTGTACGACGAATCGCTGCGCCTGCTCGCGCGGCGCGGCCTTGCGGTGCCGGCTTCGCACACCGA
Source organism: Caldimonas sp. (assembly GCA_040006015.1). Taxonomy (GTDB): domain Bacteria; phylum Pseudomonadota; class Gammaproteobacteria; order Burkholderiales; family Burkholderiaceae_C; genus Schlegelella_A. The sequence goes on along the minus strand of JBDTXV010000034.1, from coordinate 3,347 downwards.
ACGCGACTGGACCCTCGCCTACGCGCCGAGCGATGCGGTCGAGCAGGCCTGGCTGATCGTCTACCGCGACCCCGACGCGCACTGGGATCTCTACCAGCTCGGCGAGGAACTGACCGATCTCGAAGACGCGTTTCGCCTCTGGCGCTTCCGTCACGTGACGACGGTCGAACGCGTGATCGGTTTCAAGCGCGGCACCGGCGGCACCAGCGGCGTCGGCTATCTGCGCAAGATGCTCGACGTCGTGCTGTTCCCGGAGATCTGGAAGCTGCGCACCGACCTCTGATGGCGGCGCAGGCGGCCGATGGTGGTGCTGCGCGCTTCGCGTCGGATCGACTTTGAAAGACAAGTTCGGCGTGAAGCGTGACGGCAAGACCCGCGTTCGCTTTGGGAGATATGGGCAGGTGGCCGGACGTGCGCCGGGCTGTACTGGCACGGCGAATACGTAAAATTAAACTCATGGCGTCTCGCGAGTTCTGCCTCGGAACCAATCGCCGCATCATGGTGCCGCGGCGAAAATTAATGATCGCGATGGCAGCCTCCGCGCTCGCTCCACTCCTTTCATTTGCCCAACAAGCGCCTCTCAAGGCGCCACGCATCGGCATTCTGTCGCCGTTCAATTCGTCTTCGGACGCCTTTCGCGACGCCGTGCAGCAGCGCCTGCAGGAATTGGGTTATACGCAGGGGCGCAGCATCGTGATCGAATACCGAGCAGCGAATGACCTGGCCGACCGCCTGCCTCAGCTTGCCGCGGACCTCGTAAATCTCAAGGTCGATGCCATCGTCACCACGACCGCGACGGGCGTGCAAGCCGCAAAGCAAGCAACTGCGACGATACCCATCATCATGGCGGGCGTCGACGATGCCGTCGGCCAGGGCTTCGTCACGAGTCTGGCCAAGCCCCTCGGCAATATCACGGGCACTTCGTGGCTCAACACGGAGTTAAGTGCGAAACGAGTGGAACTGCTGAAGCAGATGCTCCCCAAGATATCTCGGGTCGCGCTTCTGCGCGAAGCCGTTGGCGCCGCGTCATCGCTGCAGGCCACCGAAGCCGCAGCGCGCATGCTCGGCATGCGTCTAGTAGTCATGGAGGTCCGTGCGTCGAGTGAAATCGATGGCGTGTTCTCGGCGCTCGTCCAAGAACGCGTGGGCGCGCTCATGGTCGCTCAGGATCCCATGCTGGCCGGCCAGGAGCGACGTGTGATCGAACTGGCGACAAAGCAGCTCTTGCCGACAATCTTTTCGTTTCGCAAGGCGGTTGAGGCCGGCGGTCTGATGAGTTACGGCCCCAAGCCCATCGATCTGTACCGTCGCGGTGCCGACTATGTCGACCGTATCCTCAAGGGCGCCAAGCCCGGCGCGCTAGCCGTTGAGCAACCGACCAAATTCGAACTGGTGATCAATCTCAAGACAGCCAGTGCGCTGGGGCTGAATGTTCCGCATGCACTTCTGCTGAGCGCTGACGAAGTGATTCGGTAGGTTGCCGTTTATTTCGATGAACCAGTTCCGGCCGGCTGCACGAATATCACGGCAGGCACGCCTTCCTGGTTGATGCTTGCCTGAATGATCACAAGTGGTTCGTCGCCAGGATTGGCCCACTGGTGAACGAGATCGTACGGTTCGTAATGAGCCACGCCAGCGGGCCGCGGCTCCGTCTTGCCATTGGCCGTGAACATGCCGGTGCCTGAATAGATGTAGTAGAGCGCAGCGCCTGAGCGCCGATGCGGCGGATTCAGCGGAAATCGCGGCGGGAGTGCCACACGCACCAGCGTAAATTCGTATGGTCCCGGCTTGAGTCCGGGGATCGGCGATGGCGTTCGGTACAGCTCCCTGACGACTGCCGGAGGGCTCTCCATCGGCCCATTGAGTTCGCCCGCGGTCGATAAGACGAAATGCAGGAACTCAGCCGGTTTGCCGGGCGCGGAATCGAATGTTGTGCTTTTTCCTTCGGCAATGAGCAAGCCGTCGCTTTTTGCGAGGGACCGCTGCTCGGCGCCGCTCGTGACTTCGAGCGCCCCATCCAATACGAGGACGAAACCGACTGGGCCGTTGTAGGTAACAGACTTTGCAGTCGGCAGGTGAACGCGCACGAGTTTGAAGTAGCGCGGCGCATCCGCAACGCTCGATAGTGGCGTGCTCGCCAGCACCGCACGCACTGTCCCCGAGGTCTTGGGGGGCGCCGGCGCCTGTGCGCCTACCGTGCTGGCAGCTAATCCGCCAACTATGGCGAGTGCAAGTGTCAAGAATTGGAAGCGAGTCATTCGTGGATTCCTCCATTTCACAGCAACCTTCATCGCGTCCATGTATCCGCCCTGCCGCAAAGCGCCGAGGGTCGATCATCCCGCAAATACGGTGCCGACCGCGTAACAGCGTCACTCCATGCCGAGCAACCTGTAGATGCGCCGCGGGTAGACGCCGAACGCCTCGTGCGTCTTGATGTCGAGCGTTCGCGGATTCGGAAGCTCGATCTCGAAGTTGTCGGCCATGCGCGCCGGGCCGGGCGTTAAAGACGACGACGCGGCTGCCCAGGAAGATCGCTTCCGAAATGCCGTGCGTCACGAACGGGATGGTCGTGCCCGACTGCTTCCAGATGCGCAGCAGCTCGAGGTTCATCTCATCGCGCGTCAGCGCATCGAGAGCGCCGAACGGCTCGTCCATCAGCACCAGCTTCGGATCGTGCACGAGCGCGCGCGCAATCGCGGCGCTCCGCTGCATGCCGCCCGAGAACTCGTAGGGGCGCTTGTCTTCAGCGCCCGATCGCGGACGCGAAGATTCGCGCCCTCGCCCCGCGGTCGCGATCTGTTCGAAGACCGGGCCTCCCGGCCGGAGGCGCTCTGACAAAAAGGTTCAGCCGCTGAGCCGGCACGGCAGCGCGAGATGGCCGCGAAAGCGCACGCGGTGCGAACGGATCGCCGGCCCCGCTAGCCGATAGTCCGGAAACCGCGCCAGGAAGCGGCCGAGCGCGACCCGGCCCTCGAGTCGGGCCAGCCCCATGCCGACGCATTGATGAATGCCGGAGCCGAACGCCAGATGCCGGTTCGGCGTGCGCGCGATGTCGAGGCGGTCCGGATCGGCGAACTGCTCCGGATCGCGATTGGCCGCGCCGATGCCGAGCGTCACCTGGGTCCGGGGCGCGAGCACCAGGCCGCCGATCTCGACCGCCGAGGTCGTGATGCGGTTGCCGAGCTGGTTCGAGCTTTCGAAGCGCAGGAATTCCTCGACCGCGGTCGCGATGAGCGCGGGTTCGTCGATCAGGCGCGCCTTCTCGGCCGGCCAGTCGAGCAGGCAGCGCAGTCCGTTGCCGATCAGGTTCGTCGTCGTCTCGTGGCCGGCGTTGAGCAGGAAGATGC
>JBDTXV010000033.1:0-11160 GCA_040006015.1 Caldimonas sp. | reverse complement strand
TTCTCGAACAGGTTCTTCAGCTTGATGTCGATCGGCTTGTTGATCACGAGGCCGAGCGCACCCTTGTCGGTGTGCTCGCACAGGTAGATCACGGTCCCCGCGAAAGTGCCGTCGCCCATGCCCGGCATGGCGATCAGGAACTGGTTCGTCAGGTTGATCGGATCGGAAGCCATCCAGCTATTTTATTCCTGCGGCACACTCGGCGGCAGGCGAGCGCCTGCAATGACCGACAAACCTCTCGATACCGCGCTGGTCTGGTTTCGCCGCGACCTGCGCGCCGACGACCACGCGGCGCTGTACCACGCGTGCAAGGCGGCGCGCCGGGTCTGGTGCGCGTTCGTGTTCGACACCGAGATTCTCGATGCGCTGCCACGCGCCGACCGGCGCGTCGAATTCATCCGCGACGCGGCGCTCGAGTTGTCGTCGACGCTGGCCCGGCTCGGCGCGGAACAGGCGACCGCCGGCGTGCGCCTGATCGCGGCGCAAGGCGCCGGCAGCGCCGAGATCGTCCGCATCGCCGCGGCCCTGCACGTGCAGGCGGTCTATGCGAATCACGACGACGACCCGCAGGCGCTGCAGCGCGACGCGAAGGTCCGCGGCGCGCTCGCCGATCTCGGCATCGCGCTGCACACGTCGAAGGACCATGTCGTCTTCGAGCGCAACGAGGTGCTGACCGCGAGCGGCAAGCCGTACAGCGTCTACACGCCGTACAAGAGCGCGTGGCTGAAGAAGCTCGAGCCGTTCTTCGTGCGCGGCTACGGGGTCGAGCGCCATGCGGGCGCTCTCGCGCCGGTGCCCGACGGGATCGACGGTGCGCTGCCGACGCTGCAGCAGATCGGCTTCGAGCACACGAATCTGCACGATCTGAAGATCGGCGCCGGCGCCGCGCATGCGCTGCTCGACGACTTCCTGCAGCGCATCGACGACTACGACGCCGCGCGCAATTTCCCCGCGGTCAAGGGGCCGAGCTACCTGTCGGTTCACTTGCGCTTCGGCACGATCTCGATCCGCGAGCTCGCGCGCAGCGCGGCGACGCATATCGACGCGAGCCCGGCCGCGCGCCGCCGCGGCGCCGAGGTCTGGCTCTCCGAGCTGATCTGGCGCGATTTCTATCACCAGGTGCTGCATCACCATCCGCATGTCGTCGGCCACAGCTTCCGGCCCGAATGCGAGCGCATCCGCTTCGAGCACGGCAAGACCGCCGACGCGCACTTCGTGGCCTGGTGCGAAGGACGCACCGGCTACCCGCTCGTCGATGCGGCGATGGCGCAGATCAACCAGACCGGCTACATGCACAACCGCCTGCGCATGGTCAGCGCGAGCTTTCTCGTCAAGGATCTCGGCATCGACTGGCGCCGCGGCGAAGGCTATTTCGCCGAGAAGCTGATCGACTACGACCTCGCCGCGAACAACGGCGGCTGGCAGTGGGCGGCATCGACCGGCTGCGACGCGCAGCCGTGGTTCCGCATCTTCAATCCGGTGACGCAGAGCGAGAAGTTCGATGCTGACGGCCGCTTCATCCGCCGCTATCTGCCGCAGCTCGCGCGCCTGCCCGACGAGCTGATCCATGCGCCGTGGCTGGCGCGGCCGATCGATCTGGCGAGCGCGAACCTCGAGCTCGGTCGCGATTACCCGAAACCGATCGTCGACCACGAGGAGGCGCGCCAGCGCACGCTGGCGCGCTTCGCCGCGATCAAGCCGGCCGCGGCGGCGCCCTGAACCGCACCGCGCTCAGGCGCGCGCCGAATTCGCGGTGTAGCGCGCGATCAGCGCGAGCAGATCTTCTTCGGAATACGGCTTGCCGAGATAGTGATCGACGCCGAGCTCGGCGGCGTGGTCGCGGTGTTTCTGCGCGATCCGCGATGTGATCATGATGACCGGAAGATCGCGCAGACGCGTATCGGAACGAATGTTGCGGACCAGATCGAAGCCGTCCATCCGCGGCATCTCGATGTCCGACAGCACGATGGCCGGCACTTCCTCGGACAGGCGCTCGAGCGCATCGAGGCCGTCCTTGGCCAGTGCGACGCGGAAGCCCTCGCGCAGCAGCAGCCGCTGAGTCACGCGGCGCACAGTCAGCGAATCGTCGACGACGAGGACCAGCGGCGCGAGCGCGACCGCGGTCGCGCCGGCGCCGGTCTGCACAGTGTCGGGCGCCGCGAGCGCGGCATTCGCCGCGGCGCGCGCGCCTTCGCCGTACAGCGCCGCGAGCGCGACCGGGTTGTAGATCAGTGCGACCGCGCCCGACGCGAGCAGCGTCATCCCGACCAGGCCGGGCAGCCGCGACAGCTGCGGGCCGAGGTTCTTGACGACGACTTCCTGGTTGCCGACGACTTCGTCGACCTGCACCGCGATGCGCTGCTGCGCGCTGCGGATGATCACGAGGCTGCGCATGCGCCCGGTCGCTTCGACCGGATACGGGCTGACCTGCAACAGCGCACCGAGCCAGAAGAACTGCAGCGGCGTGTCGCCGACCGGGAAGGTGCCGCTCGCGTACGCGGCCTCGATATCTTGCGGCGTCGCGCGCAGCACCGTCTCGATCAGCGTAGACGGCACGCCGACCGTCGTCTCTCCGCAGCGCAGCATCACGACCTGCGTGACCGCGGTCGTCAGCGGCAGGATCAGCTTGAACGAAGTGCCCTTGCCGCGCTCGGTCGCGGTCTCGATGCGGCCGCCGAGCGCGACGACGTCGGAGCGCACGACGTCCATCCCGACGCCGCGCCCGGCGAGCTCGGTGACCGCCGACGCGGTCGAGAAGCCCGGCGTGAAAATCAGGCTCGCGAGCTCGGCGTCGCTCGGCTCGGACTCGGCGGTCATCAGCCCGATCTCGAGACCCTTCGCGCGGATCTTCGCGAGGTCGAGGCCGGCGCCGTCGTCGCGAAACTCGATCCCGACCTCGTTGCCCTCGTGCGACAGCGCGACGACGATCGCGCCGGCGGCGTCCTTGCCGGCCGCGACTCGGTCGGCCGGCGCCTCGATGCCGTGCGTCACGCAGTTGCGCAACAGGTGCTCGAAGGCACCGGTCACGCGGTCGAGCACGCCGCGGTCGATCTCGATCGAGCCGCCGACGATGTCGAGCCGGACCTGCTTGCCGGTTTCCTTCGCAGCCTGGCGCACGACGCGGTACAGGCGGTCGGAAAGGCCTTCGAATTCGACCATCCGCGTGCGCAGCAGGTTGTCCTGCAGGTCGCGCGTCATCCGCGACTGCGCGACCAGCTCGTCCTCGGTCGTCTCGAGCGAGCGCTGCAGCGTGCGCTGCACGGTCGCGACGTCGTTGACGGCCTCGGCCATCATCCGCGTCAATTCCTGGAAGCGCGTGAAACGGTCGAACTCGAGCGGGTCGAACGACTGCGCTGCTGCCTTCGCGGCCTCGAGGCGCGAAGTCATCTGCATCTCGCCCTGGATCTCGATCTCGCGCAGCTGTCCGCGCAAGCGCTCGAGGTTTTCGGTCAGGTCGGCGAGCGACGACTTGATCTGGCCAACGCCGGCCTCGACCCGCGACCGCGTGATGCTGACCTCGCCGGACAGGTTGACGAGGCGGTCGAGCAGCGGCGTGCCGATCCGCACCGCGGCCTGCGACACCGCGACGCTGCGATCGGTGGCTCTGCGCTCAACGCCTGTGTCGGCGAAACGCGACCAGTCGACGGTGGCACCGCCGCCCGCGACCGACGCGGCGGCTCCGGCCGCGGGCCGGGCCGGAGCCCGGGCGGATATCGGCAATGCGCTCGTCTCTTCGGCACGCTCGGACCGCGTCTCGACCGCAGCGCCGGTCGGCGCCGCCGGAGCCGGCGCGCTCGCCGCTTGCGTCGGCGCGCTCGGCGACGGCGCCGAAACGTCTCGCATCGGAGCTTCCGCCGGCGCCGTGGCGACCTGCACTTCACCCGCGGCCGCGCCGTCTTCGCGTCGACGCAGCGATTCGAGCGTCTGCGCAAGCCCGTCGCAACGGCCTTGCAGGGCGTCGACATCGTCGCCCTCGACCGGCGGATGCGCGAGGATGCGCTCGATCCGCGTCTCGAGCCGATGCGCCATCTCGCCGAGCCGCATCGCGCCGGCGAGGCGCGCGCCGCCCTTCAGCGTGTGCAGCGTGCGCATGCAGGCGGCCGCATGCGACGTATCGGCCGGATCGCGGACCCACGCGCGCAACTGGCCGGCGAGCTGAGGAATCAGCTCGAGGCCTTCTTCCTCGAAGATCGGAAAGAGATCGGCATCGACCGCGTCCTGCGCATCGATGTCGTCTTCGGCATGGTCCGCTTCGTCGTGCAGCGGTGGCGGCTTCCTCGGTTCTGTCACCAGCTCGCCGAGCGGCTTCAGCGCCGCCAGGCCGAGCGGATCGAACAGCGGTTGCAGTCCGCCGAACGCCGAGCGCGGCGCGCCGATTCGGCGCGGCTGAAAGCCGCTGCGCTGGAAGTCGCTCGGCTGGAACGCGCTGCGCTGGAAGTCGCTCCGCTGAAAGTCGCTCGATGGTTCGTCGACCTCTGCATCGCCGTCGTCGTCGAAGTCGAAGTCGAGCACGGGCTCCGCGCCCGCGCTCGATCCCACGTTCTCGTCGACCGGCGCGAACTCGGCGGCGGCGGTCGCTGCGTCGAGGCGGCGGGCCGAGCTGACCTCGTGTTCGGCGAGGCGCTCGAGCAGCTCGGGCGAAGGCGCCTTCAGGAAACCGGCGGCGAACTGATGCAGCAGGCGCCGGATCTCTTCGGCGGCATCGACGAACAACTGCGCTTCGTCGGGCGTGCCGGCGCCGATCGCCTGCGAGCGGCTTTGCGCATGCTCGAGCGCGCGCGCGAGCTGCGACAGATCGGCGAAGCCGACGGTCGCCGAGCTGCCGGCGAGCGAATGCGCGAGCGCGACCGGCACTTCGCCGATCGGCCGGTGCAGCTCCATCGCCCATTCGGCAAGCTCGGTCGTCAGGCGCCGCGACTGCTCGTCGGCCTCGTTCAGATAGATGTTGAAAAGCGGAATGCCGATGCGCAGTGGACCGACGACCTTGACCGGCTCGTCGTCGACCCGATCGGGCTGCGCCAGCTCGTCGTCGAGCTCGGTCGCCGATCGGGGCACGGCGCCGGCGCCGAGCGCGTCCGCCTCGGCCGTGACCCGATCCGCGCCGAGATCCGCTCCCGCCGAGGTCTCCCCCGGCCCGCGCGCTGCGGCCCACTCTTCGTCGGCCGCCGCGCCGAACGCCTCGGCGCGGTCGGCCAGATCGAGAACGAGCTCGGGGATCGCCTCGTCGGGCAAGGGCACGGGCGCCTCGGTCGGTTCGTCGTCGACCGTCCCGCTCGGCGCGAGGCTGCTGATCACCGGCTCGCGCGGCAACTCGTCGCCGAGGTCGAGATCGGTCGGCCGGCCGGCGAACGCGTCGCGGCGCGCGCCGACCTCGGCCGGAGCCGACGGCGCATCGAGCGCGCCGAGATCGAGCTCGAAGCCGAGGCCGCCGGCCTCGTCGGCATCGGCGTGGATCGCGGCTTGCGGCCCGGCCGCCGGCAGCGTTCGGGCAGCGACCGGAGCCGCGGTGCCGAAGTCGAGATCGGCGGCGCTCGGCAGATTCGGCGGCAGACCGAGCGGCGGCGCGAGGCCTTCGATCCCCGGCGCCGGCATCTGCCGGGCAAGCCGGTCGGCCTTCGCCTTGACCGTCGCGCTGTCGTGGCGGACCGGCTGCTTCGCGGCGATCTCGTCGACCCATGCGCCGAAATGGCCGAGGCTCCACGCGGTGAATTCGACGAACGCCGGATCCGCGGCGCGCTGCTCGGCCAGATGCGTGTTGTAGAGCTGTTCGCAGATCCAGGCCGCTTCGCCGAAGTCCTTCAGCCCGACCATCCGCGAGCTGCCCTTCAGCGTATGGAAGGCGCGACGCAGCGTCGTCAGCAGGCCCAGATCGTCGGGCGCTCGCGCGAGCTCGCGGCTGGCCGTCGCGGCCTCGCCGACGACCTCGCGCGCTTCCTCGAGGAAGACCTCGCGCATTTCGTCGTCGTCGTCGAAGTCGTTGAGCTGGGACGCCGATGCGAGCCGCTGCGGCGCGGTCGGCGCCGGCTCTGGCACGAATGCCGCCGGCGTGACCGCAGTCGCGACGAAATCGACCAGCGCTTCGGAAAGCTCGCCGCGCACGGTCGCATAGTCGGCCTCGCCGTCGGCGCGCTCGAGCGCGGCCTGCGCCTTGCGGACGGTCGCGGCCAGCACCGGCTGGTCGGCAGCCTGCGCTTCGTGCGAAAGGCGCGCGAGATCGCGCGCGACCTCGTCGAGCGACACGTCTTCGCGGACCGAGCTGAACGCGAGCAGCTGGGCCTGTTCGATCAGGCGCTGCTCGACCGGGCCGCCGAGAGACGCCGGCTCCGCCGGCTCGTTCTCGTCGGAGCGTCCCATCACCGGCCGCAACGTGCCGGCCTCGGCGTCGTAGACGAACAGCGACTTCGCCATCTGCGGCTGGACGCCGAGCATGTCGATCAGGAAGCCGAGCGCGCTGAGGTTGCCGGCGATCCGGTCGAACAAGCCGGGCTGGTCGCATGACGGATCGACCTGGGCCGACGCGAGGCCGTCGATCTCGTCGCGCATCCGCAGCAGCGCCGCCGAGGCGTGCTCCATCCCGAGCACCGACAGCACGCCGCGCATCGCCGACAGATGCTGCGAGACCGGAATCAGCACCTGGGGGTCGGCCGGATTGCGGAAGAACCGGTCGATCGATTTCTCGGCTTCGGCCAGCGAGGCGCGCAGCTCCTGGACCACGCTGCCGATCGTCTGGCGGTCGGAGACGCGGCGATAGAGCTCCTCCATCCAGCCTTCGAGCGGCTCCGGCGGCTCGTTGTTGCGCACCGTCGCGAGACGGTCGGTGAGGCGGGGGACGCGGACCGGATGCTCCGGATCGTCGAAATCGGCATCCTCGAGGGCGGCTTCGATGTAGAGCAGGCTGGTCGCGACTTCCATCGCGAGCGGCGCCGCCGGCGCCTGCTGCGAGGCCTGCGTCTGCAGGGCGGCCTGCTGCAGCTCGGCGCCGAGGGCCTCGCCGTGCGGAAAGAGGCGCTTCAGCGAATCGCCGACCAACGCGAACGGTTCGCTCAGTCCGGCGAGGCGGTGCAGCTCGCCGCCGGCGACCGCGGACCAGGCTTCCTTCGCCGACGCGACGCGCTTGCGCGCATGCGCGATCAGCGCCGGATCGAAGCGGCCGAGCATGCTGACCGAGTAGTCGACCGGCACGCCGTCGGCAATCGCGTAGGCCTGGCGAACCGCGCCGAGCCGCGGCGAGCGGCCGGCAGCCGGCGCCTTGCTCTGGCCGCAGAAGAAGAGCAGGTCGCGGGCGAGCCGTTCGGAGACGTCGGGCTCGCCGCGCTCCAGCATGCGCAGTTGCGGCAGCAGTCGCGACGCGACCCGCTTCGTGAACAGGTCGAAGCCGAGCAGTCCTTCGGCCTGGGCCTCGAACATCGCCGACGCGAGACGCCACAGCGTCGCGACTTCCGGCTCGGTCGCGCCGGCGCCGAGGTTCGCGCAGATGTCGCTGATCCGGGCCGCCGCGCTGCGCGGCCTGATGCCGCGCATCAGCGCGAGCAGCTGGTTTTCGAGCGCGTCGTGCGTCGCCGCGCTCGGTGCGCTCGGCGTCGCGCCCGGGTCGGCCGGCAAATCGCGCCAGCGCCATTCGACCGGCACCAGATCGGCCGGATGGACGCGACTCGCCTCGGCCGCATCGAGCACCGCGTAGTACTGCGGGAACAGCGACAACTGCGAGACCGGCTTGCCGGCGAGCATGCGGCCGAGATAGTCGAGCAGCGCGAACGACGCACGCTCGATGTCGGCGATGATTTTCGTCGTCAGCGTCTCGGGTTTGGCCGCGGCGCGCTGGACCAGCGCCTCGCTCGCCCGCAGCACCAGCGCGGCGGCCGGCAGGCCGACCAGCTCGAGCGCGCCGACGCCCTGATGCAGCTGCGCCCGCGCGGCCCGCAGCAGCGTCGGATCGAAGACATCGAGGTCGGCCCGATCGGTCGTCTCGACCTCCTTCAGGAAGCGGCGCAGCGCCTTGTGCGCGGCATCGATCGAGCGACGCAATTCGTCGTGCACCCAGGCGACGGCGCTAAGATCGATGCTGGACTCGCTGATCATGCTCAAGCGATCTTGAACCGTGCCACCGACTGCTTCAGCTCGTCGGCGGTGCGCGACAGCTCGCGCACCATCTGCGCGGTCGTGCGGGTGCCTTCGCCGGTCTGCTCGGTGACCGCGAAGATGTGCTGGATGTTGGCGGCGACGACGTTGGCCGACTCGGCCTCGCTCAACGCGCGATTCGAGATCTGCTCGATCAGCTCGGAGAGCTGGCGCGAGACCCGGTCGATTTCGCCGAGCGCGGTGCCGGCCGCGTCGGAGAGGCGCGTCCCCTCGACCACGCCCTGCGTCGAGCGCTCCATCGCGCCGACCGCGTCCTGCGTGTCGGTCTGAATCGTCTTCACGAGCACGGCGATCTGCCGCGTCGCGTCGCCGGACCGCTCGGCCAGGCGTTGCACTTCCTCGGCAACGATCGAGAAGCCCCGTCCGGCCTCGCCGGCCGATGCGGCCTGGATCGCGGCGTTCAGCGCGAGCACGTTGGTCTGCTCGGTGATGTCCGAGATCAGCTCGGTGATCTCGCCGATCTCCTGCGACGATTCGCCCAGGCGCTTGATGCGCTTCGACGTCTCCTGGATCTGGTCGCGGATCGAGTTCATGCCGCCGATCGTGTTCTGCACCGCCTTCAGGCCCGACTCGGCCGCCTGCAGCGATTGCCGCGCCACCTGTGCCGTCTCCTGCGCCTGCGCCGAGACGTTGTTGATCCGGCCGGCCATCTGCAGCACCGATTCGCCGGTGTCGCGAATCTCGCGCAGCTGCTCCGACGACGTCGCGAGCAGCTCGGTCGAATTGGCCTCGACCTGCTCGGTCGTGTCGGTCACGCGGCCGACCGTGCCCTGCACCTGCGAGACCAGCGAACGCAATTCCTCGACCGTGTAGTTGACCGAATCGGCGATCGCTCCGGTGATGTCCTCGGTCACGGTCGCCTGCTGCGTAAGGTCGCCCTCGGCGACGCCTTGCAGCTCGTTCATCAGACGCAGAATCGCGGCCTGGTTCGCGTCGTTGACGCGCTTGGCTTCACGCTCCTGACCTTCGGCTTCGAGGCGCCGGTTCTGCGCCATCGCGGCACGCTGGTCCTGCTCGTGCACGCGCAGCCGGACCAGACCGGCGCCGCCGGCGATCGCGATCAGCGCGCGCAGGCCGAGGAACGCCAGCGTGACGCCGCTGAGCCCGGTCTCGCCGCCGAGTCGCTCCTGTACCGATTCCAGCCCTTTGCGCAGCGGCTCGCTGTCGGCAACGATCGAGGCTTGCGCTTCGCGCGCCGCGGTCAGCCCCTGCAGATTGCCGAGAATCACACCGGCCTGCGCGCGGGTCTCGTCGTACATCTTCATCAGCGCGGTGAGGCGCTCGCGGATCTGCGGATCGCGCGTGCCGGGCAGGCGCAGTTGCTGGCTGCCATCGAGCAGCCCCTCGCCGAGATCGCGGAACGAGTTCAGATCCTTGCCGAGCAGGAACACCGCTTCGGGGCTGACGCCTTCGGTCGTCAGGAATTCGTTCGCGGACTTGCCGATCCGCTGCGTCAGCATCACGAGCTGGCCGACCGCGCTCAGCTCGACCGGCGACGGATCGCGCTGCAGCTTCAACGACGAGATCGTTTCTGCGACCTCGAGCAGGTCGGACGACTGGCGGTTGATCGAACGCAGCGATTGGCCGACCTGGGTCAGGATCTTCTGCTGCGCGAGCACCGTCGCGGCGTTCTTCTCGGCGCGATCGACGAGCGGCAGCACCGGATCGAGCGCAGTCTGGACGTCGGCCGGAGCGGCGGCGACGAAACCGTCGCCGGTCTTCAAGCCGCGCACGTTGCGCGCGAGCACTTCGGCGCTCTCGCGCACTTCGGGGAAGGCCTGCGCGCTGCCGATCAGGGCCTGCGACACCGATTTCGCCAGACGCTGCGACTGCATCAGCGCCTGCCCGCTCGCGGCGACCTGCGCGGCGCCGCGCCCGGCCGAGAGGATCGAGACCACCGTCAGCACGATCAGCCCGACGAGGCCGAGGCCGACCATCACCGCGAGGACGCGCTGCTGCTGCGCGATCGGGCGCCGGCCGATGAACGGCAGCGTCCCGGCCTCGGACGGCGCCGTCTCGTCGATGCGGGCCTCGGTGCTGTAGTCGGCGATCTCCGACGGCATCGCTTCCGAGATGATCGAACCGCCGCCGCTGTCGACCGCCGGCACCGACGCCGGGGCGAGCGGGACCGGGCGCCCGGCTTCGGGCACCGGGAGCTCGGCCGTGCCGGCGAAGCCGACCGCGCCCGGTTGCGGATAGACGCTCTCGAACGCGATGTCGGGTGCGAGCGTATCCGGCGTGCCGCCATCCTTCCGGCTCCAACCGCGTATCTTGTTCAGCAAGCTCATAGGTCTCTCGTTCGTTCAGATCGACGGGTGCCGCAAGCCCGTGGGCAGGCGCTCAACCGACGATACCCAGAAACGCCTCGTCGCCGGCCAGCGCGGCGAGCTTCAGCTCCTGCCAGACGCGCGACGACGAATCGCGATATCGGGTCCCGGCGAAACCGGGCCGCGGCGCGCCGTCGTCGGCCTCCGGTTCGAGCTCCTCTTCGCTGCGCAGACCGGAAAGACGGTCGACGAGCAGCACGCAATTGATGTCGAGCGAGTGGTTGAAGCCGATCAGCCGCGCATGCTCCCGATTGCCTTCGACGCTCCTCAAGCCGAGAAATCCGGCCAGGTCGACGACGCCGTGCAGATGGCCGCGCAGGTTCGAGACGCCGAGAAACCAGCGATGGCTGTGCGGCACCGGAGCGAGCGGCGCGAGCGCGAAGATCTCACCGGAATCGCGCAACGGAAACAGGAAGCCCTGCGGACCGCATTCGACCGCGAGCCACGACCGGCCGCGCTCCTGCGTGCGCGCCGCCTGCAGCCGTTCGGCGAGCCGGCTCTGGAGGTCGCGCAGTGCTTGCTTGTTCGCCATTCACGTCCGTCCGTCTCGGCGCCGCGCGCGTCGCTCGGGCTCGTTCCGTCAGCCGAAAGCCTGGATCTTGCTCATCAGCTCGGTCGGGTTGACCGGCTTGACGATGTAGTCGCGGGCCCCCTGGCGCATGCCCCAGACCTTGTCGGTTTCCTGGTTCTTGCT
>JBDTXV010000032.1:0-11166 GCA_040006015.1 Caldimonas sp. | reverse complement strand
CGGATCATCCGGCGCGCGATCTCGACGCCTTCGGCGTGGCCGAGCTTCGGCGCTTCGCCGAGCTGGCCGAGCACCGTGATGCCGGTCGCGCCGATCTCCAGGTAGAAATCGGTCAGGCGGTCGATCGACGCGTCGTCGACGCGGCCGTCGTCGAAGAACGGCGTCGGTGCGATCGGATAGACGCCTCGAGCATCGGCGGTCAGTGGCATGGAAGCTCCGGATAAGCGGTGGCGGAAAGCGGCGATTGTCGCCGCGCGGCGCGACGCGGTCGGCATCCGGCCACGACGCGGCCGCTACGTATCCGGATGTCTCCCGGATTCAAATTGCTTTACCCGGGCTTGACGCAACGCGCGTGAACGCCGCACTGTCCGCAGCCGTTGTTTGGATACCGCCGCCGCGATGCTCGCGCCGGCGCCGACAAAGGAGCAATCGATGGACGGCAAGAAAACGATATTGATCGGACTCGCGCTCGCCGGCGCGCTGAGCGCAGGAGTGGCCCAGGCGCGCGGCCGCGACGAGGTTCAATGGTCGGTGACGATCGGCGGTCCGATCGGCGCGGCGCTATACGGCCAGCAGGGCTACGGCCAACAGGCCTACGGCCAGCCGGTCTACGCGCAGCCGGTCTACGGCGCGCCGGCTCCGATCTATCGCGGCGAGCACCGCTATCAGCGCCCGACGCGCTGGGACCGCGACGGCGACGGCATTCCGAACCGCTACGACCGGGTCTACAACCCGCGCCGGGACCGCGACGGCGACGGCATCCCGAACCGCTACGACCGGCGCGACGACCGCGGCTCGCGGCGCTGACAGGCGCTACCAGTCTTCCTTGACCGCGAGCGCCATCCGGCGCGTCGCGGCGCCGCGCGCGGCGAGCCAGCCGGTCGTCGTGCCGGCCGCGAGCACCGCGGCGCAGAGCAGCGCGAGCCGGCCCCACGGCAGCGCGAGATCCATCGTCCAGTGAAAGCTCTGCGGGTTGACGACGTCGACCAGCACGACGCTGACCGCGAGGCCGAGCAGCAGCCCGAGCAGCGCGCCGGCTGCGGTCCAGACCGCGCACTCGGCGCCGACGACGCCGAGCACCTGCGCGCGCGTGAGGCCGAGGTGCGCGAGCAGGCCGAATTCCTTGCGGCGCGCGAGCACCTGCGCCGAGAAGCTCGCGCCGATGCCGAACAGGCCGATCGCGATCGCGACCGCCTGCAGCCAGTACGTCACCGCGAAGCTGCGATCGAAGATGCGCAGCGACGCGGTGCGGATCGCGCCCGGCTCGGCGAATTCGAGCAGCGTCGCGTCGATGCCGAGCTCGCTCGCGCTGCGCCGCACCGATTCGCGCACGCCGTTCGCGTCGCTGCCGGGCCGTAGCCAGAGCGCGATGTCGCTGATTTGCAGGTCGCCGGTCAGGCGCCGGTAGTCGCTCCCATCGAGCACGACCGCGCCGTGCTGGCGCGCATAGTCGCGCCAGACGCCGCGCACGAAGACCGGCGCGCGGCCACCGTCCGCAAGCGGCAGCACGAGGCGCGTGCCGCGCGCCGCGCCGTACAGATCGACCATCGCTTCGCTGACGTAGGCCGCGGTCGCGCCGGCCGGCAGCGGCACGAGCGGGCCGACCAGCGGCAAGCGCGTCGCCGGCTCGTCGAGCGTGCGCGCGATCAGCGCGACCGCCGGCCGTGCCGGATCGAGCTGCAGCGACGTCACGCGTTGCGTCTCGACGCGCAGCACGCCGGCCGTCGCAGCCGCGCGTTGCGCGAGCTCGCGCGGCAGCGTCGCCGCGCCGCTCGCACCGGCCGGGCCGATGCGCAGATACAGATCGGCCGGCAGCACCGTGTCGAGCCACCGCAGCACCGAAACGCGGAAGCTGCCGACCATCACCGTCAGCGCGACCGCGAGGCTGAGGCTCGCGACGATGCCGGCGACCGCGACCGTCGCGGTGTCGCGGCGGCGCCGCGCGCGTTCGACCGCGAGCAGCGCGAGCACGTTCTTCGGCGGCGGCACCGCGCGCAGCACGAGGCCGATCGCGCCCGGCACGCAGGCGATGCCGCCGAGCAGCAGGCAGGCGACCGATGCGTACGCGGCCAGCGGAATGTCGGCGATCGGCGGCAGCAGCGCGAGCGGCACCGCGGCGACGAGCAGCAGCGGACCGAGCACGGCGAACCGCGCATCTGCCGTGTTCGTCGCGTAGCCCTTCAAGCCTTGCGCCGGCGCGATGCGTGCGGCCGCGCGCGCCGGCAGCCAGCCGCCGATCAGCGCCGCGGCGATGCCGAGCAGACCGTACAGCGCGGCGGCGCCGGGGCTGAACTGCAGACTCGGTGCGACGCCGGCGAAATAGCCGCCGCCGAGATCGCCGCCGAGCACGCGCAACGCGAGCGCGGCGAGCGCGGTGCCGAGCGCGAGCCCGGCCGCGCTGCCGACCGCGCCGATGGCGGCCGATTCGGCGAGCACGAGGCCGAGGCGACCGCGCGCATCGAGGCCGAGCACGCCGAGCAATGCGAGCTGCGGCTGCCGCTGCGCGACCGACAGCGACAGGATCGAGAAGACGAGGAACGCGCCGGTGAACAGTGCGACCAATGCGAGCACCGTCAGGTTGACGCGGTACGCGCGCGAGACGTTCGAGATGCGTTGCGCCGCCTCGTCGGGCGCCGCGGCGCGGATGCCTGCGGGCAGCGCGAGCTCGCGCAGCACCGCGGCGCGGTCGGCACCGTTCGCGAGGCGCACGTCGATGCGGCTCAGGCGGCCGAGCCAGCCGAACGCGGCCTGCGCGCCGGCGATGTCGAGCACCGCGAGCGGCGGGCCCGGCGCGGTAACGAAGCCGGCGATGCGCAGCTCGGCCGTGCCGCGCGGCGTCTGCACGCGCAGCGTTCGCGCAGTGCCGGCCGGGTCGAGCATCTGCGCGGCGCGCGGGTTCAGGAACACCGCATCCGGATCGACGGCCGCATGGCGATCCGCGCGGTCGCGCACGCGCGGCAGCAGCGCCGGCGCGAGCGTGCCGGCGACGAGCGCGTCGATGCCGAGCACGCGCAGCGGGACCCGCTTGCCCTGCGCATCGAACCCGGAAGTCTCGATCTCGACGATCGGGCTCGCGACCGCGACCTTCGGATGCGTCGCGACGCGCGCGTACAGCGCCTCGTCGAAGCCGCCCGCTTGCGCGCGCAATTCGAAATCGGGCTCGCCGTTGATCGAACGGACCGCGGCACTGAATTCGCCGAGCGCCGACTGGTTGATCAGATGGACCGAGAACGCGAGCGCGACGCCGAGCATCACCGCGACCAGCGCAGCACCGCTGCGCCAGCGGTGATGGCGCAGCTCGGGCCACGACAGCTCGCGCAGCAAGGTCCACATCTCAATGCGTGCCGCGCACTCGCGGCGCCGCGTCTCCGCGCCGGTCCGGCGTCGCGAGCGGGCGATTCATCGTTCGATGCCGCCCGGCGTCAACCTCAGCACGCGATCGGCGCGGGCCGCGGCCGCAGCCGAATGCGTGACCAGCACGCAGGCCGCCGCTTCGTGCCGGACCTGTTCGTGCAGCATCGCGAGCACGCGCTCGGCGGTTGCGGGATCGAGGTTGCCGGTCGGCTCGTCGGCGAGGATCAGCGCCGGGCGATGAACCAGCGCGCGCGCGATCGCGACGCGTTGCAGCTGGCCGCCGGACAGCGTCTGCGGCAGGCGCGCGCCGAAGCCGCCCAGGCCGACCGCGACGAGCAGTGCCTGCACGCGGGCGTCGTCGGGCCGGCGCTGCAGCAGCAGCGGCAGGCCGACGTTGTGCGCGACGTCGAGATGCGGCAACACGTGAAAGGCCTGGAACACGAAGCCGAGGCGGTCGCGGCGCAGGTGCGCCTGCTCCGGTTCGCTCAGCTTCGCGATGTCGATGCCGGCGACGCGCACCGCGCCGGCGTCGATCGTGTCGAGCGCGGCGATGCAGTTCAGCAGGGTCGATTTGCCGACGCCGGACTCGCCGACGATCGCGACGAACTCGCCGCGCTCGACCTGCAGGTCGACGGCCGTGAACACGACGCTGTCGCCGTAGCGCTTCTCGAGACCGGCGACCTCGAGCAGCGCCATCGTCAACCGCGGCGCGGCGCGACCGCCGCGGCGACGTTGGCTTGCGCAAGCGCGACGACGCGACCGGTCGCGCCGGCGTCGTCGCAGGCGACGCTCTGTCGCCACGGCATGCTGCGCAGCCACGTCAACTGGCGCTTCGCGAGCTGGCGCGTCGCCGCGGTCGCGGTCGCCGGCAGCGCGTCGAGCCGGCCGCTGTCGAGCGCGGCCCAGGCCTGGCGATAGCCGACCGAGCGCATCGACGGCAGCCCGTCGTGCAGATCGCCGCGAGCGCGCAGCGCGCGCACCTCGTCGACCAAGCCGGCCTCGAGCATCGCCGCGAAGCGTGCCTCGATGCGCTGGTGCAGCCAGCCGCGATCACGCGGCTCGAGCGCGATCAGCGGCGGCGGCGCGCTCGACGGTGTGCGCGTCCGGCGCGCCGAGATCGGCTCGCCGCTGACCCGGTAGACCTCCAGCGCGCGCTGGATCCGCTGCGCATCGGCCGGCGCGATCCGCGCGGCGGCCGCCGGGTCGACTTGCGCGAGCTCGGCATGCAGCGCGGCCCAGCCGTCGCGCGCGGCACGCTCGGCGAGTTCGGCACGGATTGCAGGATCGGCCGCCGGCATTTCGTCGAGGCCGTCGAAGAGCGCCTTGAAGTACAGCATCGTGCCGCCGACCAGCAGCGGGAAGCGGCCGCGCGCGGCGATCTCGGCGATGCAGCGCTTCGCGTCGGCGACGAAGCGGGCGGCCGAATACGCATCGGCCGGATCGACGATGTCGATCAGGTGGTGCGGCACGCACGCGCGCTCGGCCGCGCTCGGCTTCGCGGTACCGAGGTCCATGCTGCGGTAGACGAGCGCCGAATCGACGCTGACGATCTCGACCGGCCGGATTCGCTCGAGCGCGTCGGCGAGCGCGAGCGCGGCCGCGGTCTTGCCCGACGCGGTCGGTCCGGCCAGGCACAGGCAGTGCGGCGCCGCGATCGCGCGAAGGTCCTGCACCGCGTCAGGCCGGACGCGCGTCCGACACCGGGCCTCGCGCCGCACGCACCGGTTCGCCGTGGCGCTGCACCAGCGTCCACGCGACGAGCGCGACGAAGATGCTGACGCTGCCGATCCCGAGCGTCAGCGGATAGACGGTGCCGTCGAGGTTGCGGCCGAGCCAGAGCCCGACCGCGAGCGCCGCGAGCGTCATCGCGAATCCGGACAGCGATGCCGCGGTGCCGGCCTTCTCGGGAAACGGACCGACCGCGCCGGCCTGGCCGCACGGCTGATGCACGCCGTGGCCGATCGCGTAGAGGTATTGCGGCAGCACGATCGCCCAGACTCCGTGCACGTCGGCGAGGCTCAGTGCGGCCATGCCGACGCCGCCGGCGAGCGTGAAGCAGGCGCCGCGCTTGACCGCGCCGCGCAATCCGTGGCGCACGAGCAGGCGCCGGCAGAGCAGCGTGCCGGCGATGTACGCGCACGACACCGACGCGAGGAATGCGCCGTAAGCGAGCCGCGACGTGCCGAGCACCTCGATGAACACGAATGACGAGCCGGCGAGCAGGAAGAAGAGGCCGCCGTAGGTGCAGGCCGACAGGGCGGCCCAGGCGCGGAAGGTCGGATGCGCGAGGACCTCGCGCCAGTTGCGCACGAGCGTGCGCAGCCGCGTCGCGTGCGGGTCGCGCGCCGGCACCGTTTCGTCGAAGCGCCAGACGATGAAGGCGAGCGCGCCGGCGCCGTACAGCGCGAGGGCGAGCAAGGTCGCGTGCCAGTTCGAATATTCGACGACGACCGCGCCGATCAGCGGGCTCGCCGCCGCGATCAAGCCGAGACCGCCGAATGCGCGCGCCATCACGCGCGCGCCGTCGCCCGGCTCGTACAGATCGCGGACGATCGAGCGGCCGCAGGTCACCGCGGCCGCCATCGCGACGCCTTGCAGCGCGCGCCAGCCGATCAGCGCGTCGATGCTCTGCGTCGCCGCGCCGAGCACGCTCGCGACCGTGTAGAGCGCGAGTCCGCCGAGCAGCACCGGACGCCGGCCGTAGCGATCGGCGAGCGGACCGCAGAGGATCTGCGAAAGGCCGAAGCAGATGATCAGCGCCGACAGCGTCAGCTGGGCCGCGCCGATGCTCGCGCCGAGCTCGCGCTGCACGGTCGGCAACGCCGGCAGGTACAGGTCGGTCGTGATCGGCTGGACCCCGAGCAGCAGCGTCAGCAGCACGACGATCGACGCGGGAGACATCTGCCGATGCGCGGCGAACGGAACGGCCATGCGGCAAGGGTAGCAGGGCGCGCGCGCCGGCTGTAGGAGCCGACCCACGCGCGCTTGCGGCCGGCGGCCACGCGTGCGCGAGCCGGCGTCCGGGCGCCGAAGCGCGGCGCCGGTGCGACGCTTTGGCCACGAGCACTGCGCTTCCGAACCGCTGGCGGCGCGGCGGGTGCGAACAGCCGAAAAAAGGAGACATCATGAAAAGAACCATCACCGCGGTCTTCGCCGCATTC
Source organism: Caldimonas sp. (assembly GCA_040006015.1). Lineage (GTDB taxonomy): Bacteria > Pseudomonadota > Gammaproteobacteria > Burkholderiales > Burkholderiaceae_C > Schlegelella_A. The sequence continues at coordinate 4,651 of JBDTXV010000032.1, read as the reverse complement.
GCATTCCTCGCATTCCTCGCGTTCGCCGCGTTGCCGCTCGGCGCGCTCGCGCAGCCGGCGCAGCACGGCGTCTCGTCACCGCGCATCAGCGGCTTCGATGTCGAGCCGGTCGCGCAAGCGACCCCCGGCAGCGAGTTGCAGTTCACGCTCTACGGCAGCCCGGGCGGCACCGCGCGCGTGCAGATCAACGGCGGCGGCAACGTGCTGCTCGACGAGGTCGAGCCCGGCGTTTACGAAGGCGCGTACACGATCCGCCAGCGCGACCGCATCAATGCGGCGAGCGCTGCGACGGTGAACCTGCGCGTCGGCAACCGCGTCGCGACCAGCCTGCTCGACGAATCGCTCGTCGCCGCTTCGGCGCAGCCGCGCAGCATTGCTGCGCCCGTCGCCGTCGCGGGCGGTCCGACGATCGAGCGCTTCGATGTCTCGCCGGCGAACCGGCTGACGCCGCCGGCCGATCTGTTCTTCACGCTCGACGGCACGCCGGGCGGCACCGCGAGCGTGCGCATCGCCGGGGTTCCTGGGCGGCTCGTGCTCGACGAAGTCCGCCGCGGCGTCTACGAAGGCACTTACGACGTGCGCGGGCGCGACCGGATCGTGCCGGACGCGGTCGTGACCGCGAACCTGCGCGTCGGCTCGCAGGAAACCTCGCGCCTGCTGAACCGGCCGCTGATGGCGCCGAACGCGCGTCCGGTCGCGCAGCGCGCTCCCGAAGCCTGTCTCAACTGCGGCGTCGTCGAAGCGATCAATCCGGTCGAGGTCAAGGGCAACGGCAGCTACGTCGGCAAGATCGCCGGCGGCGTCGTCGGTGCGCTGCTCGGCAGCCAGGTCGGCTCGGGCAGCGGACGCACCGCGGCGCAGATCGCCGGTGCGGTCGGCGGCGCGTTCGCCGGCAACGAGATCGAGAAGCGCACCCGAACCGAAACCCATTACGAAGTCATCGTGCGCCTCGCCAACGGCGGCACCCAGACGATCTCGTACGCGAACACGCCGCCGTTCGCGGTCGGCGCGAAGGTGCGCATCGAGAACGGCGAGCTGAAGACGGTGTGACGGCAAGAAACAACGACATCGGGAGACGACGATGAATGCAGTCCGCTGGATCCGCGGCGCTGCCGCGCTCGCCTGGCTCGCCGCCGGCGCCGCCGGCGCTGCCGAGATCACGCTGTACGAGGATCCCGGTTTCGGCGGTGCGCAGCTGACCTTGCGCGGCTACACGCCCGACATCCGCAACACCGGTTTCAACGACCGCACGTCGAGCATCGTCGTGACCTCGGGTCGTTGGGAAGTCTGTTCCGACGTCGACTTCAAGGGCCGCTGCACGACATTGACGCGCGGCGAGTACCCGAATCTCGATCGCAGCCTGAACGACCGCATCAGCTCGGCACGCGAAGTCGGCAGCTACGGCGCGAACCGCGGCAGCTACAACGACTACGGCCGCGGCGCAATCGAGCTGTACGGACAGCCCGATTTCCGCGGCCGCTCGCTGCAGCTCGATCGCGATGCGCCGACGCTCGAAGGCACCGGCTTCAACGACCGCGCATCCAGCGTCGTCGTCACGTCCGGCACCTGGGAGCTCTGCGCCGACAACGGCTATGCCGGCAGCTGCCGCGTCTACCCGCCGGGGCGCTATTCCGATCTCGGCTACGGGATGGCGCGCCAGATCTCGTCGGCGCGGCTGGTCCGCTCGCCGCGCGATGCGCCTGCGGTGCTGCGGCCCGGCGACGGCGGCGTAGCCGCGGTGCCGGCCGCCGGTCCCGGTCGCGTGATCCTGTACGGGCGCGAAGGGCTGAACGGGCGCAGCGTCGCGGTCGCCGGCGCGGTCGTCGATCTGGAGCGCACCGGCTTGCGCGACGGCGCGGTCTCGGCCTATGTCGAGAGCGGCAGCTGGCTGCTCTGCGCCGATCCGAACTTCGCCGGCGCCTGCGTCGTCGTCGGGCCCGGGCGCTACGACAGCCTCGGCGCGAGCGGCCTCGCGCGTCCGGTCAGCTCGGTGCGACCGGCTGCACCCGCGCCGGTCGCGGCCGGCCGCCCCGATGCAGCGCCGCGACCGGCTCCGGGCGCCACCCGGCCCGATGGTCTCGAGCTCTTCTCCGAGCCCGACTTCGGCGGCGAGCGCGTCGGCATCGAGCGCGACACCGGCGCGCTCGATCGCGCGAACTTCAACGACCGCGCCGCGTCGGCGATCATCTACGCTGGCCAGTGGGAGTTCTGCGTCGATACCGACTATCGCGGCGCCTGCTCGGTCTTCGGACCGGGCCGCTATCCGCGCCTCGGCGGCTTGACGAAGCAGCTGTCGTCGCTGCGCCGCCTGCAATAGCGGCGTCCAATCCACAGCTCTCTCGAATCGGACAGCGCATGAACATCACGCTCGGCATCGGACCGCTCGTCTCGCTGCTCGCCGGCATCCTGATCCTCGTGATGCCGCGACTGCTCAACGTCATCGTCGCGGTCTATCTGATCGTGATCGGGCTGCTCGGTCTGTTCGGCACCGGACACATGAAGATCGCCGCGGCGGCCGATCCGCCGCGTCAGGCGTCGACGATCAGCGTGCCGCTCATCTCTTCGTGGCCGCTGCCGCAGAACACGTCGCAGACGAACGTGTAGCGGCCGACGCTTTCGGGCACGAGGCGCAGCGTCGCGACGCGGCCCGGGACGATGTCGGCGCGGGTTCCGAAGTCGGCGAAGTTGACTCCCATCGGCACTTCGGGCGCGCTGAACTGCAGCGTCACGGCCTCGCCCTTCCTGACGCGAATCTCGGCCGGCACGAACTGGAATTTGCGCGCGACGACGCGGATCGTCCGCGTCTTCGGCGCGGCCCGCGCGAAGGTCGAGCCGAGCGCGAGCGCGGCGACGGCATGAATCAGCGTGCGTCGGTCGGGCATGGCATCGGGCCTTCAGGCGTCACGGCTTCGGGACAGGCAGCTCGATGATCCGGAAGTCGGCCGTCTTCGCTGCGGTCGCGACTTCGCGGAAACCGAGGCCGCGATAAGGCTGGGCCGCGTCCCACGGCAGCGGCGCGCGCTTCGGCTGCGAGCCGGCCACCGGCAACGGGAATATCAGCGACTTCGCCGAGTGATGCGCGATGTGTCCGGTCATGTGGTGATGTTCCTGGTGGATGTGGCCGTAGAAGACCGTCACGTCGGCATGCGGCAGCAGCAGATCGACCGCGCGGGCGCCGTCGCGCGTGGCCCAGTCCCATTGCGGATAGAGATCGAAGAGTGGCCGGTGCGCGAAGACGACGATGCGCGCGTCGGGCGGCTGGCGCTTCAGGTCATCGGCCAGCCACGCCAGCTGCTCGTCGCCGAGCCGCGCGGCCGCGTCGCTGACGTTGTCGAGCACGATGAAATGGACGCCCTTGTGCTCGAACGTGTAGCGGGTCGCGCCGAAGATTTCCCCGAAGGCGCGGCCGTTGTCGAGCGACGCGTCGTGCTCGCCCGGAATGAAGCGCACGTCCTTGACCTTCAACCCGGCCACGATCGCGCGGACCTCGGCCATCCGCGCGCGGCGCTCCTTCGGATCGTCGGTCGTGTGGGTCAGGTCGCCGGTGAAGATCACGAAGTCCGGCTGCTGCTCGAGCGCATTGACCGCGGCGATCGCCTTCGGCAGCGTGCCGCGCGCGTCCGGGTTCTCCGCGCCGGCGAAGCCCCAGTGGCTGTCGGAAAGCTGGACGAAATAGAAGTCGTCGTCGGCCGCATCGGCGGCACGCGCGGCGGCGCCGAGCCCCGAGACGAACACCGCACCGCCGAGTCCGGCGAGCTGCAGAAAATCTCTTCGATCGAACGCGTGCATCGCGATCCTCCGTTCGGGTCGACGGGCTGTGTGCCCGGCCTCGCGTTGTGATACCGGTCGACGCTTGCGGAAATTCCGGCGCAGACGCGGATGCAAAAAGAAGTTCGCGCGCGGGAATAAGCGCGCAACATTTCCGGTAGCGCTATCGAAGGGAAAACGATTGACCGACGAAGAGACCGGCCGGCGCTTCCAGGCGCTCGTGCTGCCGCATCTCGATGCGGCGTACAACCTCGCGCGCTGGCTGACCCGCAACGACGCCGACGCCGCCGACGTCGTGCAGGAAGCCTGCGTGCGCGCGCTTCGCTATCTGCAGGGTTTTCGCGGTGAACGGGCGCGGCCGTGGCTGCTGCAGATCGTGCGCCACACCTGCTATTCGTGGTTGCGGCAGAACCGTCCGGCCGAGGTCGTTGCGCTCGACGACGTCGACGAGGCGCTGCGCGACGGCGTTGCGCCTGCGGCCGACGAGCCGCTCGCGTCGGCGCTGCGCAGCGCCGAGCGGGCGCAGATCAATGCGGCGCTCGACGCGTTGCCGATCGCTTTTCGGGAGGTGCTGGTGTTGCGCGAACTCGAAGACCTTTCGTACAAGGACATCGCGCGGGTAGCCGGCATACCGCTCGGCACCGTGATGTCGCGACTCGCCCGCGCGCGCGGACTGATGCAACACGCGCTGGCTCCGGCCGCGCGTCCGCTGCTGCGCCCGGTGCCGCGCGGCCGGGCCGGGGAATCGAGATGAGCCGGCCCGACGACGCGCGCGAGCTGCACGCCCTCGTCGACGGCGAGCTCGAGCTCGTGCGCGAGCTCGACCTCGAGGCGCGCCTCGAAAACGATGCGCCGCTGCGCGCCGAGCTGCAGGCGATGCAGC
>JBDTXV010000031.1:0-11552 GCA_040006015.1 Caldimonas sp. | reverse complement strand
GTCCGGCACCGTGCGAGGCGGCGTGCACGCTGAACGTCAACGACGATCCGGTCGGGATCAAGAGCATCGAGCACGCGATCATCGATCGCGCCTGGGCCGAGGGTTGGGTCGTCGCGCTGCCGCCGGCAACGAAGACCGGCAAGCGCGTCGCCGTCGTCGGCTCCGGCCCTGCCGGCCTCGCCGCGGCGCAGCAACTCGCGCGCGCGGGCCACGATGTCACGGTGTTCGAGAAGAACGATGCGATCGGCGGCCTGCTGCGCTACGGCATTCCCGACTTCAAGATGGAGAAATTCCACATCGACCGCCGCGTCACGCAGATGCAGGCCGAAGGCGTGACGTTCCGCACCGGCGTGATGATCGGCGAGTTGGCAGCAGGCAGCGCGGTCACGAACTGGTCGAGCGAGCGCATCGCTCCGGCCGAGCTTCGCGATGCGTTCGATGCGGTGCTGCTCGCCGGCGGCGCCGAGGAATCGCGTGACCTGCCGGTGCCCGGACGCAAGCTCGACGGCATCCACTTCGCGATGGAGTTCCTGCCGCAGCAGAACAAGGTCAACACGGGCGTCAAGGTGGCCGATCAGGTCCGGGCGGACGGCAAGCATGTCGTCGTCATCGGCGGCGGCGATACCGGCAGCGATTGCGTCGGCACCAGCAATCGCCACGGCGCCAAGTCGGTGACGCAGTTCGAACTGATGCCGATGCCGCCCGATCACGAGAACAAGCCGCTGGTCTGGCCGTACTGGCCGACCAAGCTGCGCACGTCGTCGAGTCACGAGGAAGGCTGCGAGCGCGAATTCGCGGTCGCGACGAAGGAATTCATCGCCGACGGCGAGACGGGTCGGGTCAAGGCGTTGAAGTCGGTGCGGGTCGAATGGCAAGCCGGCAAGATGGTCGAAGTGCCCGACAGCGAACAAGTCATTCCCGCCGACCTCGTGCTGTTGGCGATGGGTTTCGTCAGCCCGGTCGCCAGCGTGATCGCCGGCTTCGGCGTCGCCCGGGACGCCCGCGGCAACGCGAAGGCGAGCGTCGATCCGATCGGCGGCTATGCGACCAACGTCGACAAGGTCTTCGCCGCCGGCGACATGCGCCGAGGGCAGTCGCTGGTGGTGTGGGCGATTCGCGAAGGCCGTCAGGCGGCGCGCTCGATCGATGCATACCTGATGGGCTCGAGCGACCTGCCGCGATGAGAGCGCTGCATCGCGATCGGCCGCAGGCGTCCGGCACTCGAGGCCCGCGCGTCGCCTCAGGCGGGCGCCATGCCACGTCGCCCGGTTTAGGGCGCGGCTGCTCGCGCACGGAGGGAATGCGCGCCGCGCGTTCGCAGCGCCGATGAGCCGTGCCGATCCGCTGATCGAGATCGATCACGTCATCTTCGGCTACGACGCCACGCGCACCATCCTGAACGACGTCTCGCTCAGCTTCGAGCGCGGCAAGCTGACGGCGATCCTCGGCGGCTCGGGTTGCGGCAAGACGACGCTGTTGCGCCTGATCGGCGGCGTCTATCCGGTCACATCGGGAGAGGTGCGATTCGAAGGCACCGTCATCGATGCGAACGACACCGAGCAGCTGTTCAAACTGCGCCGCCGCCTCGGCATGCTGTTCCAGTTCGGCGCGCTGTTCACCGATCTTTCGGTGTTCGAGAATGTCGCCTTTCCGCTGCGCGAGCACACCGATCTCGACGAGGAAATGATCCGCGACATCGTGCTGATGAAGCTGAATGCGGTCGGGCTGCGCGGCGCCGCGCCGCTGCGCATCTCGGCGATCTCCGGCGGGATGGCGCGCCGCGTCGCGCTGGCCCGCGCGATCGCGCTCGATCCGGAGCTGATCATGTACGACGAGCCGTTCGCAGGGCTCGATCCGATCTCGATGGGCGTCGCGGCGAACCTGATCCGCACGCTCAACGACACGACCGGCGCGACCTCTCTCGTCGTCTCGCACGACGTCGAAGAGTGCTTCGCGATCTGCGACTACGCCTACCTGATGTCGTCGCAGGGCAAGGTCGTCGCGCACGGCAGGCCCGAAGAGCTGAAGGCATCGGAGGACCCGGAAGTGCGTCAATTCATTCGCGGCGAGCCGGACGGACCGGTGCGGTTCCACTATCCGGCTCGCCCGCTGGCCGAAGACTTCGGAGTGCGCGCATGAGTCGGGCTGCGGAGACGGCGGGATGGACAACTTGATCGCGCCGCTCGGGCGCAAGACGCTCGCAATCCTGCAGGCGCTCGGCCACCACGCGTTCTTTTTCGTCGAGCTGCTGCGCAATGTCCCCGCGGCCCTGCGCCGGCCGTATCTCGTCGTCGCGCAGATTCACGCGATCGGCAATCTCTCGCTGGTCATCATCCTGTCGTCCGGTCTCGCGGTCGGCTTCGTGCTCGCGCTGCAGATGTACTACGCGCTGGCGACCTACGGCGCGGCCGAGTCGCTCGGACTGATCGTCAATCTGTCGCTCGTGCGCGAGCTCGGCCCGGTCGTGACCGGGCTGCTGTTCGCCGGACGCGCCGGCACGTCCCTGACCGCCGAAATCGGCTTGATGAAGGCCGGCGAGCAACTTGCGGCGATGGACATGATGGCCATCGACCCGCGCAGCCGCGTGCTGGCGCCGCGCTTCATCGGCGGGATCGTCTCGATGCCGATCCTCGCTATCCTCTTCTCGACGGTCGGCATTCTCGGCGCCTATGTGGTCGCGGTGCTGCTGATCGGTGTCGACGCGGGCAACTTCTGGTCCATCATGCAAAGCGGCGTCGACGTGCGGCGCGACGTCGGCAACGGCATCGTCAAGAGCATGTTGTTCGGCGTGATCTGCACGTTCGTCGCGCTATATCAGGGATACGAGACCGATGCGACGCCCGAGGGCGTGGCTCACGCGACCACGCGCACCGTCGTGATCGCCTCGCTTGGCGTGCTGGCGATGGATTTCATCCTGACCGCGTTGATGTTCTCGACGCCTTAGGATCGACATCGAAGGAAGAAAAAGAATGGGAAAGAAAAGCATCGAGACGTTGGTCGGTCTGTTCGTCCTGCTGGGCATCGGCGGATTGGTGTTTCTTGCCTTGAAGGCGGCGAACCTCGGCACCTTCAATGCCGGCGGGGACACCTATACGCTGCTCGCAAAGTTCGACAACATCGGCGGCCTCAAGGTGCGCGCTCCGGTGCGCAGCGCCGGAGTGACGGTCGGGCGGGTCGCCTCGATCACGCTCGACCCGAAGACCTATCAAGGCGTCGTGCGCCTGCAGGTCGAGCGCGGTGTCGAATTTCCGTCCGATTCCTCGGCGCGCATCCTGACGTCAGGGCTGCTCGGCGACCAGTACGTCGGTCTCGAAGCCGGAGCAGCGGAAAAGCCGTTTGCGCCCGGCGACACGATCAAGCAGACGCAGTCGGCGGTCGTGCTCGAGAGTCTGATCGGACAGTTCCTGTTCAACAAGGCGGCCGATGCCGGATCGCAAACGGCCGCGGCATCGGCGCCGCCCGCAGGAGCCAAGAAGTGAAGCGCCGCCCGTCGCCTCCCCTGGCCTTGCTGGTGCTCACCGCCGCGTTGGCGCTGCTCGACGGCTGCTCGACGATCAAGGCGGCTCGCGCCGGTCCGGGACAGAAGCTCGATCCGTGGGAGAACTGGAATCGCAAGGTCTTCGCGTTCAACGAGGAGCTCGATGTCCGCTTGCTGAAGCCGGTCGCGACGGTCTATACCGACGTCGTCCCGCAACCTGTGCGCAGCAGCATCGGCAATTTCTTCGGCAACGTCCAGGATGCATGGTCCAGCGTCAACAACCTGCTGCAGGGAAAGTTCACGCTCGGCATGCAGGACCTGATGCGCGTCGGCACCAATACCTTATTCGGCATCTTCGGCTTCGTCGACGTGGCGACCGAGATGGGCTGGGACCACCAGTACGAAGACTTCGGCCAGACCCTCGGGCGCTGGGGCGTCGGCGCGGGAGCTTATATCGTGCTGCCGCTGTTCGGGCCGTCGACGGTGCGCGATGCCGCAGCGCTGCCGCTCGACCGCGCCGCGTCGCCGGCGCTGATCATCAACGACGGGTCGACGCAGGCCGGCATCATCACGCTGCAGCTGATCAACACGCGGGCCAGCCTGCTCGGCGCGAGCAAGGTGATCGACGACATCTCGCTCGACAAATACACATTCGTTCGCGATGCCTACCTGCAGCGCAGACGCAGCCTCGTATTCGACGGCGACGTGCCGGAGACGCCCGATACCCAGAACGACCCCGGGGCGCCGGCGAGCGACGCGGGCGCACCGTCCGCGGGCGATGCGGTCGCACCGTTGCCGGCGCGGGCCGCATCGGCACCGCCGGCGGCGCCATCCGCGGCGGCGTCACCGGCTCGACCGGCACCGGCTGCGTCGGCGACAAAATGACACCACTTGTGCCCGCGCGCGGTGAACCGGCGTGCGGCCGGCGGCGTTGAAGGTCCAGGGCCCGGATCGCTGCTTCGGTCTTCTGAAACAGAGAAGACCCGAGCGCCCCGGAACTCAATCCCACAAAGGAACATCATGATCTCCAAGCTTCGAATCGCACGCTGGCTCGCGGTCAGTGCACTTGCCGCCGGATCCTTCGCCTCTCAGGCGCAGGCGGTGAAGCCGCCCGAGGTGCTGATCAAGGAAGTGTCTTCCGACGTACTCGACTCGGTGAAGGCCGACAACAGCATTCGCGCCGGCGACGTGCAGAAGGTGATCGCGCTGGTCGATTCGAAGGTCATGCCTTACGTCGACTTCCAGCGCATGACCGCGTCGGCGGTCGGGCGCTACTGGCGCCAGGCGACTCCCGATCAGCAGAAGCGCCTGCAGGACGAGTTCAAGATCCTGCTGGTGCGCACCTACTCGGGCGCGCTGGCGCAGGTCAAGGATCAGACGGTGCAGCTGAAGCCGATGCGCTCGAGTCCCGAAGACACCGAAGTGGTCGTCCGCAGCGAAGTTCGCGGCAAGGGCGATCCGATCCAGCTCGACTACCGGCTCGAAAAGACGCCGGCCGGCTGGAAGATCTACGACGTCAATGTCCTCGGTGTGTGGCTGGTCGAGAACTATCGCAACAGCTTCGCTCAGGAAATCGGCAGCAACGGCATCGACGGTCTGATCGCCAAGCTCGCCGAGCGCAACAAGGCCGCTGCCGGCGGCGGCGCGAAGAGCTGAATTCGCATGCTGCTGCTGCCGGCGACGATCACGACACGCGAAGCGCGTGACACCTTGCGGATGCTCGCGCAGGCGTTGCAGCGCGAACCGGGGACCGATGTCGTCGTCAACGCCGGCAGCTTGCAGCATTTCGATTCGGCCGCGCTCGCGGTGCTGCTCGAATGTCGGCGCCTCGCGCAGGCGTGGGGCAAGAGCTTCGCGATCCTCGAGGCGCCTGCCAAGTTGCTTGCATTGGCCAAGCTGTACGGCGTCGACGTGCTGCTGCTTCAGCGCGCAGACAAGGCGCCGGCCTGAGAATCGGGCCGGGCGACGTTTGCGCCGGCCCGGCGCCGAGTTCGTCGGCGAGCCCGGTCGCCCGTCCTATAGCGTTCCGTACGAATGCAAGCCGGACAGGAACATGTTGACGCCGAGGAACGCGAAGGTCGTCACGACGAGGCCGGTCAGGGCCCACCATGCCGAAAGGGCACCGCGCAAGCCCTTCATCAGGCGCATGTGGAGCCAGGCGGCATAGTTGAGCCAGACGATCAGGGCCCAGGTTTCCTTCGGATCCCAGCTCCAGTAGCCGCCCCATGCTTCGGCGGCCCAGAATGCGCCGAGGATCGTCGCGACAGTGAAGAAGGCGAAGCCGACCGCGATCGATTTGTACATCACGTCGTCGAGCACCTCGAACGACGGCAGGCGCTCGGCGATGCGGCGCCGCGCCATCAGGATCGCGCCGACGATCAGCGATCCGATCCCGAAATAGACGGCCCAGTAGCTGCTGATCGCCTCGATCGGATTCTTGCGAAAGACGAGCGGCTCGACGCACAGCACGACGCCGAGCGCAAACAGCGGCACCAACCGGAGCCAGCGGGTCTGCGCCGCATGGCGCTTGACCAGGAACGCGAAGCCGACCATTGCCGACAGCGAGAAGCTGCCATAGCCGATGAAGTTCGCCGGCACGTGCAGCTTCATCCACCAACTCTGCAGCGCAGGCACCAGCGGCTGGATCTCCTGAGCTTCGCGCGCGACCGTGTACCAGAGCAGAAAGCCGACCGCGGCGCTGACCACGAGCATCACGAAAGCGCCGAGCGCGCGGGTGCCGTAGTGCTGTTCGTAATACAGATACAAGAGCGACGTGAGCCAGCAGAAGAGGACGAAGACTTCGTAGAGGTTGCTGACCGGAATGTGGCCGATGTCGGGGCCGATCTGGTGGCTCTCGAACCAGCGCACGGTCGTTCCGGTCAGCGCCATGAAGACGGCCGCCCAGGCCAGCCCCGAGCCGATCCGGGAGGCCGCGTCGGCTTCGTTTCGGGACGCGATACCGATCCAGTAGAAAAGGGTGCTCATGAAGAAAAGCACGCTCATCCAGAGGATCGCGCTCTGGCTCGACAGGAAGTACTTCAGCAAGAAAACGTTTTCGCCCTGCGCCAGGTCGGCACCGAACGCATCGGTGGAGCGTCCATACAGGCCGATCGCGACCAGCGTCGCTGCTGCGACGCCGAGCATCAGCAGGCGCAACGGACCCCAGAACCACCCGAGCGCGATGGCGACCGGCAACACGCCGAGCAGGATCGCCTTCTCGTAGCCGTCCATCGCCGTGCCGTAGCGAGCGAAGCCATAGGCTCCGCCGACGAGAACGAGCATTGCGTAGGCCCAGTCGAGCGCCGAGCGCCTCGAGGGCCTGTCCGAACCTGAGCGGCCGAAGTCAAGCGTCGTCGTGTTCATCGGGTTTCCTTCAGGATGGCTCTCTTGAGCCGCTCGAATTCAGCGTCGGCGTCGAGTGTGCGCCGGGTGGTGGACATCGCTGCGATCACTTTGGTTCCGGCTGCGCCGGTCGAGGCGTCGTTCGGACGAATCCAGACCCAGAGGCGGCGCTCGCGGATATAGAGCATCGCGAATACACCGATGATCAGCAGGACCGCGCCGAGATAGACCAGTGTCTTGCCGGGCGCTCGCGCGACCTGAAACACGCTCGCCTGCACCTGCTTGAAATCGGCCAGCTCGAGAATCATCGGCGCAGGATAGAAGAAGCTGTCCGACAGCGACAGGACGGCTTGCGTCATGAAGGCCTGTGTCTTGTCGTTCGGCGTCAACGGCTTTTCGCCCGCGGCCTCGCGCGTCAGGTTCAGCAATTCGAACAGGCTGCCGTTCAGTATGCGCAGCAGCACTTCGGAAATGCGCGGCCGATCGGCCTCGGGCACGCTCGCCTCGAGGAAGTCGGAGATCGCGAGCAGCCCGCCGGTCGGCTTTGCGCCGGCGCCGATGGGCTCCGCTCCCGCGAACAGCGCGAGTGCCCGCACCGCGGTCGCGGTCAGCTGCGGTCCCATCCCGGGCTTGTCGGCCGGCGTCGCGAGCGCGACATAGCGTGCAGCGGCCTGTTCGCGCAGGGCCGGGTTCAGCAGCGCCGCTCGCATGCGCATCCAGCCTTCGATGCGATCGGCATCGTCGGCGGGGATGCGCAGATAACGCATGCTGTCGTTCGGGTTGTCGCGTGTACCGACGAGAAACACGCGCTGGCCGTCGAGTTCGATCGGCGACATGTAGTTGTTGAACTCGCGCGCCTGTCCCGAAGCGTCGCGCAGCTTGTAGCTGAACGACGGCCCGACATTGCGGAGCTCGCGTTTCTTGTTGGTCTTTGCGCCCGAGCCGAGGTGCTCGCCGAACGAAGTCGCGAGGTCGACCTTGCGCACGTCGGTGCCGCTGGCGCTGGCCTGGCCCGAGAAGTTCTCGACGTTGATCACCCGCAGCCCGGCGAATTCGAGCGTCATCTTGCTGGCGCCGTTCGACAGCACCGTGCTCGCGCCTATCGTCCCGTCGACGTCGAAGCCCTTGCCGCCTCCGGTCATCGGCCACGAGCGCAGCTTGACGCTGGAGCCGCCGTCGTCGAAGCTGCTCTGGTAGATCGCGACGCCGCGATGGAATGCGGGCTCGTTGACCTTCACGGTGGCCGGTACCGCTTGTCCCGTTGCGTGATCATGGATCACGATCTCGCTCGCAAAAAGCTTCGGCATCCCGGTCTCGTAGTACTCGACGATGAACTTGCGCAGCTCGACGTCGAACGGGAGTTCCTGCAACACGATGCCGTCCTGCAGGCTGATGACCGCGGTACCGGAGCGCGCGCCCTCGGGCACGAGCAGGTTGGCGCGGAATGTCGGCGTCCGCGAGTCGAGCCGGTGGTCGGCGCCGACGTCGCGGAACATGCCGCCGCCGGAGTAGGGAGTCTTTCCCTGCCACCACATCTGCGCCTTCACGATCAGGTCGCCGTCGAACAGGCCGCCGATGCAGATCAGCACGATCGCCGAGTGGGCCGCGATGTAGCCGAGCTTGTTGGTCGCACCGCGACGCGCTGCGATCATCGTGCCGCCGTTGTCGCGTCCATCGATCTTCGATTTCCAGCCCTCTGCGAACAGCAGGGCGGCGATGCGCTCGATTGCATCCGCCCCGGGCTCGTCCAGCGTGCGCTGCCCCTTCAGATGGAAGGCCTGCAGTCCTTGCTCGCGCAGGTGTTCCTTGTAGTTCGTCAGGTCGGCCAGGATCTTCGGTGCGTTGCGGGCGATGCACAGGCTGGTCGAGACGACGAGAAACGCCAGGATCAGCAGGAACCACCAGGCGCCGTAGACGGTGTACAGATCGACGGCACCGAACACTTCGGCCCAGAACGGTCCGAACTGGTTTACGTAATTACCATAAGGCTCATGCTGCTTCAGGACCGTGCCGATGATCGCCGCGATGCAGATGACCGACAGCAGCGAGATAGAAAAGCGCATCGACGAGACGAGCTCGACGCAATCGCGCAGCGGGCGTGACTTCGCGCGCAGCTCGATGCCGGATGTCGTGATGGACATGGGATCCTGCAGTGGCCGAGGAGCGCAGCAGGGCTGCGCCGAACCGCAACTCTTCAGATCAGCGCAGGCCGGCGATGTAGTCGGCGACCGCCTTGATCTCGCGGTCGTTCATCTTGGCCGCGATTCCGACCATCGGCGCACTGTTGTTGCGCGCCGCGGCGCGGAACGCGACCAATTGGGCCTCTGCGTAGTCGGCGTGCTGACCGGCGAGGCGCGGGTATTGAGCGGGAATCCCGGCGCCGGTGGGACTGTGGCAGCCGGCGCAGGCGGGAACACTGCGGTCGGCGATGCCGCCGCGGTAGATTTTTTCGCCGAGCTTGACCGTGTCCTTGTTTTTCGCGAAGCCGGGCTTGGCCTGCTTCGTCGCGTAGAACGCGGCTACGTTTCTCATGTCGTCGACGCTCAGCGTCGCCGCGATACCGCGCATGATCGGGTTGTTGCGCTGGCCGGCCTTGAACTCCGTCAGCTGCTTGACGAGGTACTCGGCATGCTGCCCCTGGAGGATCGGGTTCGCAGGACTGCCGCGCGAACCGTCGTTCGAATGGCAGGCGACGCACACACTGGTCGAGATCGCTTCGCCCCTCGCGATATCGGGCTTGGCCGATGGCGCCGGCGGTTCGGCGGCGCCGACCTGGGTCAGAGCGCAGGTGCCCACCAGCAAGGACGACAGCAGAAGAGCAAGAGGCTTCATGACGTGCGCAATCTCGGATGCAAAACCCGGCGATTTTACAATGACGATTTTCGACGACCCGATGTCCGAACGAAACAGTGTTGACGCGGCGCGAGGCGAGCCCGGCCGGGAAGCTCTCGATGAAGAACGTGCCGCGCTCGCGTGGACCCATACCGCCCGCTTCCTGACGACGGCGAGCCAGCTCGCCCAGCTCCCGGCTATCGAGTTGGCGGAAATCGCGTTCATCGGACGCTCGAATGCCGGCAAATCGACGGCGATCAACATGCTGACGCAGCAGCGGAGGCTTGCGTTCGCGTCGCGCACGCCGGGCCGCACGCAGCACATCAACCTGTTCGAGCTGGGACCGAAGACCGACGCCAACTGCCTTTTCGCGGACCTTCCCGGCTACGGATATGCTGCAGTGGCACGCAGCGCGAAGCTGCGTTGGCAGCAGGTCATGGCCGACTATCTCGAGGTGCGCCGCAGCCTGGTCGGCGTGGTCCTGATGATCGATTCGCGCTTGGGCTTTACCGATCTCGATCGTCAACTGCTCGACTTCATCGCACCGCGAATCGGCAACGGGTCGGTCAGGCTGCTGGTGCTGTTGACGAAGGCGGACAAGTTGAACCGCAGCGAATCGATTGCAGCACTCGACGGCGCGAAGAAAGTGCTCGCCGAAGCGGCGAGCGACGAAGCCGACATCGGCGTTGCACTTTTCTCGGCGCTGAAGAAGATCGGCATCGGCGATGCCGCGGTGGCCCTGCATCGCTGGGCCGGCTTCGGTGCGACGAAATGACGGTCGCGCCGGGCCACGCAAACGAAGCGCCAGGGAGGTTCCAATGATCCAGACCTTCGAAGCCGTTCTGCCGCACGGCATCACGCTGAGCTGTCGTGCCTCAGGACGGGTCGGTCAGCCGGTGTTGATGTTTCTGCACGGCTTTCCGGAGGCCGCATTCATCTGGGACGAACTGCTCGAGCATTTCGGGGCTCGATATCGCTGCATCGCGCCGAACCTGCGCGGCTACGAGCATTCGTCGGCGCCTGCGGAAGTCGAGGCGTATCGAGCCAAGCATCTGGTCGGCGATATCGGCGCTCTGATCGACCAGCAGGCCGGCGGACGTGTCGACGCGCTGATCGCCCACGACTGGGGTGGGGCAATCGCATGGAACCTCGCTGCCCAGCGGCCGGAAAAACTGAAGCGGCTCGTCATCGTCAACTCGCCGCATCCCGCGACGTTTCTGCGCGAGCTGCAGCACAACCCGGTGCAGCAGGCGGCAAGCGCGTACATGAACTTTCTGTGCCGACCGGATGCGGAAGCCCTCCTCGCCGAAAACGATTTCGCGCGGGTTTGGCCGTTCTTCACGACGATGGGTGCAGGTGATTCGACGCGCGTCGGCGGCGGGTGGCTCACGGACGAGGTTCGCGAGCGCTATCGAAAGGTCTGGCGGGGTGGCCTGACGGGGGGGTGCAACTACTATCGCGCCGCGCCGCTGCGGCCGCCGACCGCAACCGATGCGTCGGTGATGGAAATCGAATTCCAGCCGGCGCTCGTCACCGTGAAGGTGCCGACGCTGGTGATCTGGGGCGAAGACGACAGTGCCTTGCCGGTGGCTTTGCTCGACGGGTTGGAACGCTACGTGACGTCGATGCGGCTCGTGCGCGTGCCCGACGCGAGCCACTGGATCATCCACGAGCGCCCGCAGCAGGTCGCAGCGGAGATCGAACGCGAACTCGGGCGCTGAACATCGCAGTCGGCGGTTGAAGTCCGCCGCGGCGGCAGGCGACGCGAAGGTCGGCGAGTCTTTTTCGCAGGCGTGAAAAAGGGCTGCCGAAGCAGCCCTCGAAGTGGCATCGATCGCCGGACTTACATGTCCATGCCGCCCATGCCGCCCATTCCACCCATGCCGCCGCCCATGCCGCC